>JAJYKN010000196.1 GCA_021788515.1 Nitrospirota bacterium
CTCCACGTCCTGCATTGTGTCGTTCAGCATGATTTTTACGGGGTCCACATTTCCGCCGAAGCACATTTTCCCGTGGAGCGCTTCCTTGGCTTTCACCATGTCCGTCTTGTGGTCAAGGCTGATGCACGAGGCGCCTGTTTGCGGGAAAAGGTCGAGCCGGTCCGTGGTGTTCCCGCAGATGTGCACGAGAGTGTGGACGCCCCTGGATTTCGCCCAGTCCGTGAATTTTTTAAGCGGCGGTACGGCGAACTTTTCAAACTGTTTCCTCGAAATGAGGTCTCCCGACGCCGTGGGATCAGCGAGGCTGATGACCTCGAGCGTTTTGTCCGCGACGATCGGCTCGTAAAGATGGATCAGGACATCGGTGGCGAAGTCCACCACCTTCTCGACGAATGCGGGCTTCTTGAACGTTGCTTTCATCATGGTTTCTTCGCCCACGAGCCGGGCGCCGAGGGTGAAGGGCCCCCAGGCCGTCATCGTGACTACATAGGTGTCGCCGATCTTTGCTTTGGCCTGGCGCAGGGCCTTTATCACCGTACTGATGGTCTCGTCCTTGTCGAGGTCCGAGAGTTTGAGTTTTGCCAGGTCCTCTTCCGAGGAGACAAAATGGTTCTCCAGGTCGGGCGCTCCCAGTTCGCGGAACTTGATCTTGCCGCCGAGCGCTGATGCGTGAAAGTTGTTGTATCCGGAGCCGGGATACACGATGTCGCACTGAAGTTTCGCGCTCATATCGACAAGCATGGCCGTCATTTTGTCCGCGTCCCGGGACAGGGCCTCGAACGACGTGCCGAAGCCCTTGATGCTCCACATTCCCGCTCCGAACAGGGTCACCGCCAGCCTGTCGGGCTTCCCCCCCTCAAATGTCTTGAGCAGCACTTCCTTTGGTTTCATAGCTTCCCCCTTCGTACCGAGTGGAATCGCCTATCAGGCGGCAAAACTGTGGATTGCCCGTTTAAACTCTTCGAGGTCGATTGGCGTCTCGACGGCCATCGACGGCTCCTCGTGACTGTTGGCGCCGACGTGCACGATGGGCATGCCGGGCGCTACCGTCCTTATAATTCGGACTGCATCTTCCGCGGACATGCCGAATGGTTCGGAATCAACGATGACGAAGTCATATAAACCGAGCATGACCTTCCGCACAGCAAGGGCCGGGTGATCGACGGTGTCCACGGTGTGTCCTTCATCCCGAAGGATGGCGTAGAGGCTTTTCATCAAGATGGGATTGGAGGAGCAGAGAATAATATTTTTCATGACAGGAACATAAAAATGCATTTCCAATGCCAGAGAAAAAAGGATTATCGGAAGCTTGTTAGGAAAAAGATTTTCCGGTGAGCCGCAGAAAGACGATAGGTGCAAGCTTCATACAAAAAGGAAAAAATGCAGCCAAATGGCGGTCATTTTGAACAAAGGTCTTCACCGAAGCAGTTCAGAAAAACGGGAAAGAAAGAAGCAGCTGTGAACAGCGAGCATAAAGCTGTGATTTGATATTATCTTCATTCACAAAATAGCAGAAATATTTCCCACCCTGCGGGGTATTTTGCCACAAACGTTTGAATCAGGCATGTACGGAAGCTTTTTCGAAGACCAGGTTTCACTTGCAGATGTGATCCTCGTGGATAAGACGGACCTGGCGAGTGAATCGTCCATTGTTCAGGGTTGAAAAAGAACGTTGTGTCAACGCCAAGAAGAAAACCCAGCATCACCCTGATACCGGCACGTCCTCTATCCAGAGTATGTGCTTCTTTATCGGCGCAGCATCCTTTACGGCATCGAACAGTTTCTTGTCAGCAGTAACCAGTCTGCAATCCGCCATTAAGGCCAGGGCCAAATACAGGCTATCATAAAAGGAACGTTTTAAGCTGCAGGCAACGGTCATTGCATTTTCCGAGAGATCATCTGCAGGCCGCAGAGTCAACGGCAGGGTCTCCAGGGCACGCAGGATGACCTGTGCTTTGTGGACCGTTAGCTCCGACCTCATGACCCGTTTCCACAGAATATTTCCCACCTCGGGAAACAACAGGTCAGGGGCGAGAAGTTGGGATCCATTGTTTAACAGCCTGTCGGCATCTGCGCTGTTCGGCTCAGGCAGATACCATTTGATAGCCACGCTGGCATCTACAACGAATCGGCTCACCGGTTGCGGTCCACGCGAAGAAGTTCGGCGCTGTCCGAAAACGTTTTTTTGCCGAAGCTTGCACGGATCTTTCGGGCCTGCAGAAGTGCGGCCTCCCCGGTCGTTTTCACGGTTTCCTCGACCAGGTGCTTCACCTCACCCTGAAGCGAGCGATTGTGTTGCTTGGCCCGAGCTTTCAGTTGATTGACAGTCTTCTGGGACACATCGCGGATGAGAATATTGGGCATACAGGACCTCCCTATGCTTTCATAATGATAGCATTATAGCATACCGCTTTGTAATACGCAAGAAACTCCTGCCTCACTGGAATGCCTGCCGCTCACATTCGTGCTGGTTCTTAACTTAGGGAAATTCAATAACGATGAGGAAATGGCAACGGAATTTAAGGGACTGTCACGGTACGACGATGAGATGATTTGATCAAGCATGGCGTTGATTAGTAAGTTACGAATTAAAATCTACCCAAAATGGCAAGAATATTTCTCGCAAAGTGCGCAAAGGTCGCAAAGAAAGTCCAAAACGTTAGCCTTTATTTTAAGACAAAAGCCTCGCTTGCTTTTCTTGGCGTACTTTGGGAGCTTTGCGAGAAACGCCTTTAGTTCCGGCTTGTCCGGGTTCGGAAAAGGGAGTTAAAAAAGGAAGCAGCGCGTTGTGAAGTTCTTGTTTCATCGTCCCGAGATTTTCTTCCACATCTCTCGCTTTTGCGGCGTTACGAACTCGTTCACAAACCGGTTCGCTTCTTCGAGCCAGTCCAGTTTTGCTTCAGGAGATGCATCTTTGAATTGCTTTAAGGTCTCCGGCGAAGGACGAAAAGTAAAAGGTTTTTTTCGAGGTTCCTGGTTGGTCAATTTTTGTCCTCCGCTTGCTCCAGCGACTCAATTGCCTCGATGTCCGCGAGGTCCTGAGGCCTGCCTGCGGCTTTTTTGAGTCTCTTCAAATGGGGCAGTGAAACGACGGGTATTGTAATACCTTTTGCAGTAATGTGTACGAGATCTTTCATAACCTCATCAAAGGGGATCTTCTCCTCGATAAACACGTCGATCAGGGTCATCGGCTGGGCCGGGTCAACGAACGAGAAGACCTCCATACTCTTTTCCCGTTTCCATCGATCCCGCGTCGCTGCATCAAGCAAATTCTCGGCTTTCACGGGATTTCTCGGCTGATAACCCAGCTCATTCATAATCTGAATAAAATGTTTCAGATTTTTCAGTTCCAGGTCCACAATCAGATCAAGGTCAGCCGTGAACCGGACCACGCCGTGAAGAACAAGGGCGACGCCGCCTGCGACAGCATACCGGATGTTACTTTTTTGGAGCGTTCTGAATACTTTTTCGTAGTACATGCGTGCTGCTCCTGCGTTGCCGGCCGTTGCGGATACGCTTTGGCGACCGCACTCCTCGTGCATATTTTCTAAGGCAAGAATACAATAACGATGACGAAATGGCAAGGGGATTCCGGGAATTTACAGGATGTCAAGGCAGCCTGACGAGACGATTTGATCGATCATTGTGTAAATAGTAAGAAAAAAGGGAGCAGCCGTTGGACGATTTCTCCTTTCCGCAGGGGCGCCTTTCTCCCGGAAGGGACGCTGACGAAAACCGTGCGCCTGTCGCGCAGGACGGGAGCACAACAGATCAACATTGTCACATTAATAAAATATAAAGTTAAAAATTCCCTTGACATTGTCCATATACGACACTATCATATAAACATATTTTGATATGTGGAGGCTGCCGGTGCTGAGTGATCTTTCCCGCTTTGTCGTTTATTCGCTTTTCAAGCTTGCTCCGGATTCACGTCTTGCCCCGGCGCTGGAATTCTTTATCTACGATACCATCAAGATCTTTCTGCTGCTTGCCGTTATTATTTTCGCGGTTTCCATTGTCCGGAGCTACTTCCCGCCGGAGCGGACCAAACACATCCTGTCCCATAAACGGGAGTTTATCGGAAATATTCTCGCCGCCCTCCTCGGCATCGTCACGCCATTCTGCTCCTGTTCTGCGGTGCCGCTCTTTATCGGTTTTGTCGAGGCCGGAGTTCCGCTTGGCGTCACGTTCTCTTTCCTGATCTCTTCTCCCATGGTGAATGAAGTGGCCGTGGTGCTTCTCTGGGGCCTGTTCGGCTGGAAGATCGCCCTGATCTACATGGGAACGGGTCTTCTTGTGGCGATTGTTGCGGGGATGATCATCGGCAAGCTGAAGCTCGAATCGTGGGTCGAAGAGTATGTGTATAAGATTCATTCCCTTGGCATTGCCCGGGAGCTTGCTCAGCAGAAGTTCAAGGAGCGGCTGATCTCGGCCCGCTGGAGTACCGCCGACATTTTGAAGCGGGTATGGCTGTATGTGATCATCGCCATCGGCATCGGCACGTCGCTGATCGGCATCCTCTCCCACGCGTTCAGCATTCCCCAGTTTGCCACCCAG
>JAJYKN010000197.1 GCA_021788515.1 Nitrospirota bacterium
GGCAGTCGCCCCCCTCTCTTACGACAGAAAGGACAGAATAATCTGAGAAGCACGGCTGGATTAATGTGAACAGGTCGGATTAATCAGAAAACACGGGCTGGAATAATGTGGGAATCAACAATAGGGCAATGCCCCTGTCAGGAGCTTATAAATTTATCCAAAATTTAATGCTTGCGTAATAATTTTGTAATATTCATGTGGTATGCTTTCATACAAAAAAAGGAGGTTACACTATTTGAGTACTTATTTATCAGCAGTCGAAGGAGCTTCTCCTTCAGCTATTCTGACAAAATGCCCGTACAGAAATGCTAACAGCGTTTACTGCTCGGCATCAATCATGATATTAGCCATCAGCAACCGACAAAACGGGTCCTATTGCTCCACGGAAAACTACGATAGTTGCCCGGTTTTTCTCGGAAAAGTATTGCGGGAGGCCCGAATCAGGCCTCAGTTGTAGCCGGCATCACTGTCGCCGGCACAATTTCCGGAAAGGAGGATTCCCATGAAGGAAGATATCCCGTCAGCCTCCTCAATACAAAATTATGATTACGAAAACGACCAACATGTTTTTGCCATTGACAGTCTCGTGCATGAACTCGGTCTCCCCGCCGAGGAAGTAAACAGGTCCTACCGTGAAATATTGGAAGAATTTAAAAATGATATCTCGGTGAGAGCTTTTCTTCCCACCCTCGTCAGCATGGGCGTTAAAGAGCGATTGGCAAGTTCTTGCTAAAACAATCTGCGCCGAAAGAAGTGCTGCCGCCAGATTCGTCTAAACCATTCCGAACATCTTCTTATTCTGTTTCGCCCATCCTCGCAAAGAACCACACTGTTTCGCTACTGCAATATGCCGTCCTCTTCTCATCCTCGCGGGCAGTTTTCTCTTTCTTCCGCATTCGGGAAAATGAGAAAAGCTTTCGTCTGACAGTCTAGCCGAGGAGCCTCATTTCTTAACACAAACTTCACCTGACGTTCACACTCCTGTAACAACGGCAGTGTATGATCCGTTCAATGCTTTTGTGTGACTTTCATATTCACACCAATTTTTCGGACGGATCTCTGGGGATGGGGAAGACAATCGACCTTTTCGGCCAGGCGGGTTTTGACGTTATCGCCATTACGGACCACGTGGTGAATGGCGACAACGTGATGGGCAAATTCGCACGACGCTTCAATCTGTCTATACGGGGGGACAACTTTGATGAATACCTCCAGGCGGTCCGGACCGAAGCGAAGCGGGCATGGGAGAAATACGGAATGCTCGTGATCCCCGGCGTTGAAATCAGCAAGAATTACCTGTCGAAAGACGAATCCGCCCATCTTCTTCTGCTGGATATCAAGGAATTCGTGCCGGCCTGCATGAACTACGATGAAATATTTCTCGAAGCAAAGCGCCAGGATACCCTGACCGTCGCTTGTCATCCTCATCATACGCCGGACATGATGAACCCCGACACGCTCTTTCTCTGGAACAACCGCGACAAATATGCGAAATACATCGATGCATGGGAGATTGCGAACCGGGACGACGTGTTCAACGTGATCAGCCTGAAAAAATATCCCTATATCGCCAACAGCGATTTTCACAAGGCCCGGCACCTGTACTCCTGGAAAACGCTTTTGAACTGCGACAAGAACGTCGAATCAGTGAAAAACTGCATTCGACACAACAAGGGAGTCGCAATTACGCTCTTTAGGAATTGAACGATGGCCGATTGTTTGAAAAAACAGCATTACAACAAAGGAGAAACCACATGAATGTATTTATACTATGTGCGGGAATCTCAATCGTAGGGATCATACTTTACCTGCTGCAGGTTGGAGCAACGTATTCACTTATCAGGAAAAAGAAAGGAGACGGCCGAACCGCAATTGAGGAGATGACTTATTCTCCGCCGGTCTCGATCCTGAAACCGCTCAAGGGCCTTGACGACAACCTTTTCGACAACCTGGCAAGCTTCTGTAATCAAAACTATCGTTCCTATGAAATTCTTTTTTGCCTTCAGGACTTCAACGATCCGGCCTACAAAGTAGCCAAAAAGGTTCAGGATAAATTCCCCGGCAGAAATATTTCCCTCGTCGTAGAAAAGTGCACTATCGGCCTCAACCCCAAAGTCAACAACCTTATCCCTGCCTACCGAAAAGCCTCTCATCCCTACGTTCTGATAAGCGACAGCAATGTCATGGTCGATGAGCATTACCTCCGGGAGCTCATGCGGCATACCGCTGACCCTTCGGTTGGACTCGTCAGCAACCTCATCCGCGGAATCGGCGGGCGCAGTCTCGGCGCGATCTTTGAAAACCTGCACCTTAACTCGTTCATCATCAGCAGCGTCAGCTTCCTCGACCGGTTTTTAGGAATGCCCTGTGTGATCGGCAAGTCCATGCTTATGAAAAAGGCGGATTTGGAAGCGCTCGGAGGCCTGGCAGCTTTTAAAAATATTCTGGCCGAGGATTTTATTATCGGCAGAGAGATGCAGCGGAGCGGCAAGAAAGTCGTCCTGTCCAATTACGTGGTCAGCAACGTGAACGAGTATTGGGGAATAAAGCGGTTCTTGAACCGCCACACGAGGTGGGGAAAACTCAGATGGAAGATCGGCGGGGTAAAGTATCTGTCTGAACTGTTGGCCAATCCGGTATTTGTCGCCACGCTGCCGGTCCTCTTCAAGGGACCGTCGCGTGAAACGCTCTCGTTTGCGGCCCTCACGGGCCTTATAAAGGTGCTTGGTGATTTCCTGATCGGGAGGGCGATCGAATCATCGGCAGTAATCACGTACAACCATAAACAATCGTCGCTCATCTACCTCCTGTCTCCGATCAAGGACATTCTGATCGGAATTCTGTGGTTTGTGCCGCTCCTGAGTTCAACGGTAGTTTGGCGGGGAAACCGGTATTTGATAGGACAGGATTCACGGTTGTCACCCTGCCCTGAAACCGGAGTATGGTCCTGGGGCTATCGCATTACTGACAGCATTCGTGCCCGGGTAGCTTAACATATAGTTCAGAGTGCATGGTTTACTTTTGTATCCTGTACTCTGTACTCGATATTTTTTTAAGGAGGCATGATGAATCAAACAGAACCAAACAGGGTCTTCAACCTGAACGTTGATTTTAAACACCCGCTGCAAAATAAGCTTTTTTCGCTGGTCAAAGGGCCGATAGAACATGTCCTGGCTTTTCCCCGGTTGAACAAGGTCTATGATGCTGTGAGCAAGCTCGATGACAACCGGCCGTTCCCGGAAAAGATCCTGGGACAGCTGGGCGTATCCTATGATCTTGCGGAAGAGGACCTTGCCCGGATTGCGGCGATCAAAGGTCCCGTGATCGTCGTGGCGAACCATCCTTTCGGAGGCATCGAAACCGCCATCCTGGCATCGGTCCTCCGGAAGATACGAGGCGATGTCAAGTTCATGGCCAATTACCTGCTGAACGCAATTCCGGATATTCGGGATTTACTGATCACCGTAAACCCCTTCAAAGGAACGAAATCAATTCGCGACAACGTCAAACCAATCAGGGAATCCATTCAGTGGGTGCAGAACGGCGGGATGCTTGTGGTCTTTCCCGCGGGCGCGGTCTCTCATTTCGATTTGCAGAAAGGCACGATCACTGATCCTGACTGGAGCCATAGCGTCGCCCGCATCATCCGAAAGACCGGTGCGCCGGTGCTTCCCATGTTCTTCCAGGGAACGAACAGCGCGGCCTTTCATATGGCGGGCATGGTCCATCCCTTTCTGCGCACGGCCATGCTGCCGAATGAGCTGCTGAACAAGGGACAGAAAGAGATTAAAATGCGCGTCGGAGACCTCATTCCCTCCAGGAAGCTCGCGTCGTTTGAACTTGATGTTGACATGACGGCTTATTTGAGGCTTCGCACGTATATCCTGGAGCACCGAGGCGCCCAGCCGAAGGTCCCGGGCATTGCGTCCTTTATTCACAAGGCCAAACGGGATGCCTATGGCGCGATCATGCCGCCCCAGAACGAAGAGGTGATGGTGGAAGAAATCCATCGATTGCCGTCGAGCCAGATACTCCTCGAAAACGGCGAGCAGCTCGTGCTCCAGGCTACGGCCGATCAGATACCTCATATCCTGCTTGAGATCGGCAGATTGCGCGAGATTACCTTCCGCGCAGTGGGAGAGGGGACCGGAAAAGCGGCTGACATCGACCGGTTCGACCATACCTATATGCACTTGTTCATCTGGAACCGTGAAAAAAATCAAGTGGTCGGCGCCTACCGTCTCGGCAGGACCGACGAAATATTGAAAAAGCAAGGCGCACGCGGGCTTTATACGAACACCCTCTTCCGCTATCAGCCGACATTATTTGCCCGGCTCGGCCCGGCCCTGGAAATGGGGCGTTCGTTCATTCGGCTCGAATATCAGAAATCCTTTGCTCCGCTCCTGCTCCTGTGGAAAGGAATCGGCAGGTTCGTTGTCGATAACCCGCAGTATAAAACATTGTTCGGACCGGTGAGCATCACCGACGAATACCATGCCCTGTCGAAACAGCTCATGGTCGGCTATCTGAAAAAAGCCAGGTACCAGGATGAGAT
>JAJYKN010000198.1 GCA_021788515.1 Nitrospirota bacterium
TTTTGTTTTTTCGCTTTTCAGTTTGTGCTCTCTGGCCTCCGCCTCCACCCTGGCCTTGCAATGGGCGCAGATGATATCGGGCGAAGCATTGCCGCACATGATACATCGTCGATCAGGGCCCGGCTTAACTCCCTCTGCCTGGAAAACCATCTCGATGAATTGTCCCTCAGGAACATGGCCGTCCAGGTGGAGGTTTTCTCCAAAAATCGTCTTTGGCAAAGAAGTGATGCCGTATTTTTTTATGAGGTCCGGGAACTCGCTTGCTACGATGATATCGGCATAAATGAAGCTGCTCGTCAGCGCCATGCCGATGGCAGTCTCGGCAACGGGACGGCAACGAACACAATCGCTTTCTAAAAATACCCGGACGCTGACGTCATGGGTAAGGTGCTGCAGAGCGTGCACGATATTTTCCGGAAACCATATTTTGGCGTCCCCGAGCGACTTGATCGTATCGAGGAGCATGTCGAGGGCAACGTCGTCAATGTTCCCGGAAAAGGTTACCGCCTGTCCCTCCCCTCCCTGAATGACCAGGGAAGGGGTGAGCTTGATACCGTATTGCTGTGACTTATCCCGGTCCATGACCACGTCATAGATCTCCAGCGCGACCTTGCTAAAATGCTTCTTGATCTCGCGGCCGAGATCCACCATGCCCGGGCAGGACGGGCATGCCCTGTCAGTCGTGAACACGATAACTCTGACAGGTTTCTTGAGTTCCGAGGATATTTTTTTTATGGCGGTTAATGAGCGATCAGGAACCATGTCTGCTCCTCGTCACGACCTAAATTTTTGCAATTCTGACTTTATTATAACAGATTTTATGCGCAAGTCCGGTAAGTTGCAAAGATATTGGTCCACAATAAAAACTTGCACAATGCCAGTTGTCTTGGTATAATGATCCCTAAAATAATGATGAATGGCTGTGCCCTACACAGACAGCCATGGGGGGGGAAACATGAAAAAGCTGATCATCGTATCTATGGCAGTAGTGTTAGTGTGTCTGACCGTTCCGTTCAGTGCTTTTGCCCAGAAAGTCGGCGGGGGAGACCTGACCTTTACACCCAAGAATGCCGCGCCCGTCGTTTTCAGCCACGAGAAGCACGTGAACGGACAGGGCCTGAAATGCACGGGGTGTCATTACCAGATTTTCCAGATGGCACAGGGATCGTACAAAATGGACATGAGCAAGATTACCAAAGGTGACTTCTGCGGCAAGTGCCACAACGGGCAGAAGGGCTTCGACGTCAAGGATCCAAAGAACTGCACCCGTTGCCACCGGTAACGGAAACACCGCGATAAAAACTATCATTCCTGCCGTACTGGTGCTTGTAGCAACGACCGGGACCCACCCTTGCGATAGCCGACGACGGCGGGAATATTACGTTCAAACCCGCAAACAGTGAACCCGTTATTTTCAGCCACGACTATCACATGAAGAGCAGGGGCATAAATGCGCGGCATGCCACTTCCAGAGTTTTGCCCGGGGAAACGGCAGCTATCATCAGATGAAATAAGGAAAAATTGAACAAACGTGACTTCTGCCAGCATTGCCACAACGGCATGAAGTCCTTCGGAGCGCCTTCGATCTGAAATCGGCGTCAAACTGCAATAAATGTCATAAGGACTAGAAATTCGACCGTCATCATTATTCCCCGGCCCTACCCTTCATCCTTTATTCTGTATTTTTTTAATTTATACCGCAGCACGCGCTCGCTGATGCCAAGCCGCTCGGCCGCCCGCGTCTGCACCCCGCCTGTCTCTTTCAGCGCCTCGATGATCAGGCCGCGTTCGACCGTATCCAGCGTCTCGTTCAACGAACCGTTCAGGTGCTCGACAGGCATCTTGCCATCCGCCATGACCGCCTGTACATGGATCGGCAGATCCGCCGCCGTTATGAGTCTCCGCTTTGCGAGAACGACGGCCCGTTCAATGATGTTTTCCAGCTCACGGACGTTGCCGGGATAACTGTAACGCATCAGCAGGTCCCGCGCTTCCGCCGAAATGCCGTGGATGTGCTTCTTGTTCTCGTCGCCGTACTTTTTGATGAAAAAATCCAGCAGGCCCGGGATGTCTTCTTTCCGGTCCCGGAGCGGGGGGATGACGACGGAAACGACATTCAACCGGTAATAAAGATCTTCCCTGAAGGTCCCGGCCTTGATCGCCTGTTCGATGTCCCGGTTCGTTGCGGTGATCAGACGGACGTCGGTCTTGATGGTCACGTTGCCTCCGACCCGCTCGAATTCCCGTTCCTGCAGCACCCGGAGCAGTTTCACCTGCATTCCCGGCGTCAGTTCGCCGATCTCATCGAGGAACAACGTTCCTTTGTCAGCTGCTTCGAACCTGCCGATCCTGCGCGTCGTCGCACCGGTAAACGAACCTTTCTCATGACCGAAGAGTTCGCTTTCCAGCAGCGCTTCCGGCAACGCGGCGCAGTTGACCTTGATAAGCGGAAAGGTGGCGCGGGGGCTGTGATAATGGATCGCTTTGGCGACCAGTTCCTTGCCGGTCCCGCTCTCGCCCCGGAGCAGGACGGTTGCATTGCTTGCCGCTACCCGGCCCGCAAGGTTCAACACCTCTTCCATAGCGCTGCTGTTGCTCACGATCTCATCGAACTTGTACCGCTCCCGCAGCCGTTCTTTGAGCTCGGAATTTTCCCGGATCAGGTTCTGCCGTTCTGAAATACGCTCGATAAGAACGACAACCTGTTCCAGGTCGATTGGTTTGGGAAGATAATCATAGGCGCCGGCCTTGATGGCCTTGACCGCGGTCTCGATGGTGCCGTAGGCGGTCATGATGATCACCGCCATGTCAGGGTTGATCTTGCGTACCTCGTCCGACGTGTTGAGCGCATCGACGCCGGGGATATTGCAGTCCGTCAGAAACACTTCGAAACGGTCCCGCCTGATTGCAGCAACGGCCTCCGGCACCGTAGCCACAGCGAGGACATCGTAACCTTTTTTTACGAGGTAATCTTCGATCCTGCGGCGCTCCTGCGCCTCATCGTCCATGATCAATATTCGGGCTTCTAGCACGTACCTTACTCCTTAACCGGCAAAGTCACCAGCATCATGTTGAGTCAGAAAAAAGTGAGCTCAGTATCTTTGCGGCATACCTTCTTTACACATCTCAGCATACAAATCGAGCACGATCCCCTCCCGCAACCCCCGGTCGCTCACCAGCATCGAAGTGTACTGGAAACGGCGCATGATCTCCTGCGCGACGATTGCCCCGGCAAGAAGGATATCCTCTCTGCCGGGTTCAAGTCCTGGAATTGTTCGCCGCGCGGAAAGCGACAACGCGCCGAGTCTCGGGACAATGCCATCGATGAAATCACCCGTCAGCACGGCCCCGTGGATCTTTCCGGGATCATACACGGCGAGCCCCTGGTCAATAGCGGCAAGGGTGGTAATCGTACCCGCAGTACCGATGCACAAGCTGGGCGCGGTGAAGAGGATCGTTTCCGTGTAGGCATCCAGCTCGTCGGCAACCCTGCGTCTTAGTCTGGTCAATTCTCCCGGTAACGGAGGATCATGTTTGATGAACTGATCGGTAAGGTATACCGCTCCCAGCGGCAGGCTCACGATTGCAGGCTTGTGGCGCGGATGCGTGATGATGATTTCAGTGCTGCCGCCGCCGATATCAATGACCAGGGCAGACTCGAGGAGGGACTTGCCGTGCGTCGGGCCGCCCTCCGGCAGCACCTGAGCGACGCCCAAAAGCGTGAGCCGCGCCTCTTCCTCGCCGGTTACCACACGGATGACGAGTCCCGTCTCCTGCTCCACCCGGTCTATAAATGACGCTGCGTTGGCGGCATTTCTGAGGGCGCTCGTACCGATTGAGGAAACGCGGCATGCTCCCTCTTGCCGCAACTGCGCTTGAAAATCAGCAAGAGCTTCCAGCGACCTCTCCTCTGCTTCAGGAGACAGCATGCCGCTTTGGTCAAGGTTCTGCCCCAGACGGGTTATTCTACGGTCGGAATTGATTTCGCGAAAAGAACCGGGGCCAACGTCGGCAATCAGGAGTCGGAGCGTATTCGTGCCGATATCGATCCCTGCCAGGATCATGACAGGAGGAGGTCCTTCAGCCTTTCATTATACGCTTTGACGCGCATGGCGAGCAATTTTGCAATGGTCTTAAGCACCCGAGCCCCGGTCCGCCGCTCAATTTCGAGCAGCGCTTGAAAATCCTTGCGCGTGAGCAGCAGCAGTTCAACGGCCGTTTCGGCTCTCGCATTTACAAGCCTGACATCCTCGTGCACGAGAGCGAGTTCGCCGAAAAATTCCCCAGGTCCGAGCAGCAGGAGCCCCATTTCCTCGCCTTCGCCGACCATCATCGTGATCCTGACCGATCCGCTCCTCACAATATAGAGCGCTTCCGCAGGCATCTTTTCGGCAAAAATGGCCGCATTTGGCTGAATTTTACGCTCCTGAAACAGCCCCACGACGAGATCCAGTTCTTCCCTGCTGCTGCCCCTGAAGAGCACGGTCTTCTGCAAAAGCTCGATGTCGTCCATTGCGATCCTGTCTCTGATGTCCTTCATTCGGAACCGCGAATC
>JAJYKN010000199.1 GCA_021788515.1 Nitrospirota bacterium
AGCCGTTCCGAGGCTATCCGCGACATGATCCGCGACAGCCTTGTTGAGCAGGAGTGGGAGTTCGACGACCGGGAGACCGTTGGTACGATCACGATCGTCTACAACCACCATACCAGAGAGTTGGAGCGCGTACTTACGGACATGCAGCACCGCTCGTTCCACCACATCGTGTCCACCCTTCACGTGCATCTCGACGCACACAACTGCCTTGAGGTGCTCGTGGTCAAAGGAAAAAGCCGGGAGATCAAGAAAATCGCCGACCGGCTGATCGGCGCCCGGGGCGTAAAACACGGCAAACTCACCATGACGACGACAGGGAAAGAGCTGTCGTAGTCTGGGATAAGAAGGTCATCGACTTTAAAAAGCCGACAAAAGGACAGGAGATCGTGTATGCGTAATGGTATTGCAGCATGTGTTTTCGGCATTCTTTTACTGGCGCCGACTTCGGTGTGGGCCATTCACCCTTTTCAGGTTGAAAATACTGATACACAGGGGACCGGCAATTATTTATTCGAGCTGAACGGCGACTATTCGAGATTGAGAATCGCCGGCGAGAAAGCAACGGATTTGACGGGAGTCTTTACCGCGGGAACCGGCGACAATACGGATGTATCTCTCGAAGTGCCGTATCTGCTCCTGGATCCGAGTCCGGTCACGGGAAAGTACGAAAAAGGAGTTGGGGATACTCTCCTTAAGATTAAATACCGGACTTATGAAAACGAAGTAAAACAGTCCGCGGGATTTCAAGTTTATACCAGCCTGCCTACGGGCGACATAAACAAGGGCCTGGGGACCCACAAAGTGCTTACGGGTCTTCAGGTCATGGACCAGCAGGAATGCCACAATAATATTCTTCACGTGAGCGCGGGTTACGAAATCCTGGGCGGGCATTTTTCCGACAATTTCGCTTTTCGGTATGGTATTGCCGTCGAGCACAAGCTTACGGCTTCCTTCCGCATTTTGACCGAGTTGGCCGGAGAATTCAGGAAATCGACTGACAGGATTGAAGAACCGATGTTGCGTAGTCAGCACTTGTATAGCCAACCGTTCACGTTCATGGCAGGATTCAGGTATGATATTTCCAGGTACTGGTATGTCGATCTCGCCGCGCGCGCAGGGCTGAACAAAGATGCCGAAGATTACACCACCCTGGCGGGAACGGCGTGGCGGTTCTAAACCGCAGCAACAAGTAAGAACGACTTCCTGGAGAGGCATCGATGCACATCCCCGACGGCTATCTTGGCCCTGCCACCTACGCTGCGATGTATGCCGTCACCATCCCGTTCTGGGCCGTTGCTTCCTGGAAGTTGAACAGGACCCTCAAGGCGAAACAGGCGCCGTACCTTGCGATAGGCGCGGCATTTGCGTTCGTGATCATGATGTTCAACATTCCGATCATCGGGGGAACGACCGGCCATGCGACCGGAGCAACGCTCATCGCAATCCTGCTCGGCCCCTGGGCAGCGGTGATCGCCGTTTCTGCAGCGCTCATCATTCAGGCGCTGCTCTTCGGCGACGGCGGCATTACGGCGATCGGCGCGAACTGCTTCAACATGGCCGTTGTCGGAGCTTTGGTAGGTTACGGAGTTTATCGACTCATCGCCGCGCGGTCTGAGATCACGAGCCGAAGGCGGGTCGCGGCCGGAGCGATCGCCGCTTACGTCAGTTTGAATGTCTCGGCGCTTCTCACGGGCATTGAACTCGGCCTCCAGCCGGTGTTCGAGCGGTCAACCTCCGGGCGGCCGTTGTACGCTCCTTACCCGCTCTCTGTTGCGGTCCCGGCGCTGGCGCTTGAGCATCTGCTGCTGTTCGGGATTGTTGAAGCCGCAATCACGGCGCTCGTCATACGGTATATTCAGAAAAACGATCCCGACATGCTGAAGCAATGAATTGCGGAATGCGGAATGCACCCTGCACTCGCGCTGTGCACTCGTAAACGCGGGTGTAAACGGAATGCGGAATGAGAATGCGAAACAAAAAAGGAAATAAGACCGCTCGAAAACTCTGGATCGGCGTCGGGATCCTGGTCCTCCTTTCTCCCCTCGGAATCATCATCCCGAGTTACTTGGGCGCCGGAGGCGCCTGGGGAGAGTGGAGCCTGGAGCAGATAGAAAAGATGGCCGGTTTTGCTCCGGAGGGCATGAAGCGTATGGCTGATACCTGGAAGGCGCCGATGACGAATTACGCGGTTCCCGGGCAGGCAGCGGGGCCCGTGCACAGCAGCCTCGGATATATCGTGGCCGCTATCGTCGGCATCTCGGCAACTGCGGGGCTCATGTACCTCATTACCAGACTGCTCGTACGTAAAGACGGTTCTTCAAAACATAATCGACAGGCGCGCCGGTGACCGAACGTGGCAAGCACGACATTCCTTGATAAAACACTCCTGGCAATTACGCATGTTACGGAGCAAGCCCTGTTCTCAGAGAAATTTGCAAACCGACGCGGGTTTTTGCAATCCCTCGATATCAGATTCCAGCTCGCAACCTTCCTGTTCATTCTTGTGCTCATCAGTTTTCTGCATACGCCCCAGTCCTTATGGCTGGTCTACGGGGCGAGTCTTCTCCTCGCTTTTTTTTCCCGAATACCGCTCCGGTTCTTTCTGATGCGGGTTTGGCTGTTCGTCCCGATCTTCACGGCCGCTATCGTTCTTCCGGCAATCCTGAATATTGTGACGCCGGGAGATAATCTATGGGTGCTGGTAAAGTTCTCGCATCCCCATACCTGGGGGCCGTACCATATTCCCGCGGAAATCGCCGTCACGCAACAGGGACTCTGGACAGGAGTGGTGTTCGTGTCGCGCGTCGCCGCATCGGTTTCCTATGCCGTCCTGTTCACAATGACGCACCGCTGGTCCGATATTTTTGCGGGACTTCGCGCGCTTTTCGTTCCCCGGGTTCTCGTTATGACCCTGAGCATGACCGAGCGGTATCTCTTTGTGTTCCTTCGGCTGATTCAGGACATGTACCGGGCACGGAAAAGCCGGACCATACGGCCTTTTCCCGCATCGATCGAGAGGAGCTGGATCGCCTCCCGCATCGGTATTACGTTCAGGAAGTCCGTGGAAATGAGCGAGGACGTATACAAGGCCATGCTCTCCCGCGGCTTTCACGGTGAGTTCAGGTCCATCAACCGGTTCCACAGCCGCTTTGTCGATTACCTCTGGCTGGCGACCGTGCTGATGGCCGGCGGGATCCTCCTTATGTCCGAAAGGGGGATAGTGTGGTGACGACAGTGTTTCAGCTCCGGAATGTCATGTATTCCTACGCGAACGGGTCGCCGGTCCTGGACAACCTGACGCTCGATTTTTCCGCAGGAGAGCGGACGGTGATTCTCGGCGCGAACGGGACCGGCAAGTCGACGCTCCTTTCCCTGCTTGACGGGCTCGTGTTCTCAAAAACCGGGACCATCAGCGCATTTGGAAAGACCTTGTCCGAAGAGGCTTTGCATGACAGCGATTTCTCCCGTGAATTCAGAAAAAAAGTCGCTTTCGTTTTTTCCAACCCCGACGTGCAGCTCTTTTCGTCCACCGTATGGGACGAGATTGCCTTCGGTCCGCTCCAGCTCGGGTTTTCACGCGATGAGATCCGGGACATCGTGGACGGGCAACTCGAAGCGCTGCGGATCACCGACCTCCGCGACCGCGCTCCCCATACCCTGTCGGACGGCCAGAAGAAAAAGGTGGCCATCGCATCGAGTCTTGCCACGGACCCCGAAGTGCTCCTGCTCGACGAACCCACGAACGGGCTCGATCCCCGGACCCAGGTCTGGCTCATCGAGCTCCTGCATGGCCTTCACCAAAAGGGCACGACGATCATTTCGGCTACTCATGATCTCTCGATTGCCGGTGATATTGCCGAACGTGCAGTCGTTATCGCGGAAGATCATACCCTTGCGGCCGATGGGGCATTTCAAGACGTCATTACAAATGATGAACTGCTGCTCAAAGTGAATTTGATCCATGAACACGCCCATTATCACGGCGATACGGCCCATGTGCACCGGCACGGACACTATGGGCATGTTCATGCAAATGGAGGCGAGATGCACGACAACCACAAGCACCACAGTCATTCCCATGATGAGGCGCATGGTCAGGGAGCCGAAGATCTGAAAAAATTGCAGGTCATGCTGGAGCACTGGATCGAGCACGGGGACAGCCACATGGAAAATTACCGGGAATGGGCTGAGAAGGCAAGCGCGGCGGGAGAGGAAGAGATTGCGAAAGAGATACACATGGCCATTGACGACAACGAGTCCGTGAAAAGCCATTTGAAGAGAGCAAAGGCGATCCTCGCGGCGAAATTAGTTTTAAAAAGATAGCGGGTGCTCAGGCCAGTTGCTTCGCTTCGGCGCAAGACGCGTCTGGCAGAAAAAAGTGTTCTGAGTGGTTCGACTGGCTCACCACGAACGGATAGATGCTAATCGTTTTTATACACCCTCCGTTCGCCCTGAGCTTGTCGAAGGGTGAACGGAGGGTTTTTCAACGGCCCGGCTGGGTTCATGCAGCCTGCTCAGTAAAAATAGTGCATTTTTTTTCTATATGCTCTC
>JAJYKN010000200.1 GCA_021788515.1 Nitrospirota bacterium
CTACAACGAGTAGGGACTCATTGTAGCATGGTTTTTATAAAACTTGTTGGTTCCGGCTTGTCCGGGTTAGGAATTAGAAATTAGGAATATCTCCATCCCCTCCCGCCTGACCTGGGCTGACCGCTATAACATCTCCGCTTTGAGATTCTGTTGATATGAGATTGTGAATTCCCTCTTGACAGGTGAACAAATGTTCACTATACTAAATGCATGCCCGTCGAAATCGATGAACCCATAACCGTAGGAGTCGTTTTTTCCCGGAGTACGGTAAAACCGGTCTGGTTTCTCAGGCTTGGCCGCCAGATCCGGATCCAAGAGGTCGCTTATACGTGGAAAACCCGTGAGGGAAGCGCCGGGATCCTGCATTTTTCCGTGTCCGACGGCCAGGGGCTGTATGAGATCTGCTTCAACACTACGACCTTGTCATGGAGACTCGCTGCCTGTGCGTAGCATTTTGCATATCGACATGAACGCCTTTTTCGCCTCTGTTGAGCAGCGGGCGAACCCGGCGCTCCGCAACAGGGCCATGGCGGTCATCGGGTCCGAGAATCGCGGCGTCATTCTGTCTCCCTCCTACGAGGCACGGGCATTTGGTGTCAAAACAGGGATGAGGTACGGAGAGGCGCGGCTGGCCTGTCCGGACATTGTCTTCGTGCCTGCAGATTCTGCGAAATATTCCCACGCCTGCGAACAGCTGATAGAAATATGGCGGTCTTTCACGCCGCTGGTCGAACTGTTTTCCATTGACGAGGCTTTTCTCGATGTCACGGGGTGCGGCGAGCTGTTCGGCGACCCCGTGCGGATTGCGCTTGCGGTCAAGGAACGGATATGGGAAGAGATGAAACTCACCTGCTCAATCGGCATCGGGCCGAACAAGCTTCTGGCCAAGCTGGGGAGCGATATGCAAAAACCCGACGGTCTCGTGCTCATTGCACCCGACGACATCGCCGCCGTGCTCGAAGACCTGCCGGTCAAAGAGATCTGCGGCATCGGGCCGAGCCTGACGCAGCACCTCGCGGCAGCCGGCATCCGCACCTGCGGAGAGCTGGGCAGCGCGCCGCTCCGGCTGCTCTGCTCCCGGTTCGGCATCATCGGCGAGCGGCTTCGCAACATGGGTCTGGGCATTGATGACGACCCCGTAGCGCCCCTGGCCACGCAGCAGGAAGAGGAAAGCAAGTCCATGGGCCACAGCATGACGCTCGACGAAGACTGCTCCGATATGCCGCTGATCGAGCGGCATATTCTGCAGCTTTCGGAAAAAGTGGGGCGCCGGCTCAGGCGCGGTCTGTACAGCGGCAGGACGATCACGCTCACCCTCCGGTATGCCGACTTTCACACGTTTACCCGGCAGCGGCGTCTGCGCCACGCCGTGAATCACGGCCTGGATATTTACGCCACAGCGGCGAGCATCCTGCATGAGCTTCGTCTCGAACAGCCGGTCCGGCTTGTAGGGGTCAGCGTTTCGGGTTTGGAACGGGACGTGGAACAGGTGCCGCTGTTCGTTGAGGAACGAAAACGCAAATTCCTTGCCGAGGCAATGGACGAGATCAACGACCGCCACGGCGCCTTTACCGTGACCTGGGGCACGCTCGTTCAGCGGAATTCCCACGAACGGATCATTTCCCCGGCCTGGAGACCGGAAGGGGACCGGCAATACTGAATTTAGAATTTAAAATTAAGAATTTTGAATTTTGGATTGCGGATTTCGGAATGCGGATTGAACGGCAGAAAAAAAACTTAAATTTTTGCTTTTCCCGTTCCGTGGCTTTCCAATCCGCAATAAAAATGGGTTATCATGAAAAACCAGATCACCGATCGTCAGCAAGAAATCTACGATTTCATCCGCGCCACCATCGGTCATCGCGGCATCCCCCCCTCCATGCGGGAGATCGGGGAACAATTCGGCATCCGTTCCACGAACGGGGTGGAAGGCCATCTTGCCGCGCTGGAGCGGAGCGGGCTCATCACCCGGGAGCGGGGCAAATCGCGCGGCATCTTCCTGGCCGGCGGAGGGGGGCGTTCCCTGGCAACGGTCCCTCTTCTCGGGAGGGTGGCCGCGGGCGTGCCCGTCTTGTCTCCGGAAAACCGGGAGGGCGACGTGATGGTCGACTTGTCGCTCTTCTCGCTCCGGAGCAGCCAGCACCTTTTTGCCCTTACGGTAAAAGGGGAAAGCATGGTGAATGCCCACATCGTGGACGGAGACACGCTTCTGGTCCGCGCCCAGTCAACAGCGCAGAACAGCGACATTGTTGTTGCCCTCGTGGACGGCGAGGCAACGGTGAAACGGTTTTTTCTTGAGACGGACCGCGTCCGGCTGCAGCCGGAAAACAGCGCCATGGAACCCATCTACCTCGAACGAGGCGAGTTCCGGATCATCGGCAAGGCCGTCGGCGTGCTCAGGAAGATGTGATCGTTTTTCAGGACGCGCCACTGGACCCGGTCACGCAGGAGTGAGGATAACCCTTCCGTAGCCAGAGAAGAATGATATTTTGCGGTTCGAGCCCTTCGCACGGTCAGAGCGAAGGGCATTTTTTATTGGCCCTGCCTGACTCGTTCAGCGGTCCCCCATAGTTTTTGTTTGATTTTGCGCCAATACGATGTTATTATGACCCTTGTTTTGCCGAGGGAACCCGGTATGACGAGAAGAGGAACAGGACTGCTTCGAAAAAGTCTAAATGCATTGAAAAAGCATGCAAAAAAGTTACTAACAAAAAGCAGGCGGGTGTTTAAGAAAATGATAAAAAAGGTTCAGGCGTTCTGGGAAAAATATGTTTTTCCGTGGCTCGGGAAGCTTACTCCAAAGAAGGTCATCCTTATTTTGCTCGGGTGCTTTGCCGCTGCCGTTCTCTTCATCGCTTTTTTGTTCTTTATCCTTTCCTTTAATCTGCCGACGGTGGAATCACTGAAAGATTACAAGCCGAGCCCGGGAACGATCATCTTTGCCGAAGACGGCAGGGTGCTCGGCCAGATAAAAATTGAGAAGGGCGTGTATGTCCCTTTCCAGCGGGTGCCGAAGTACATGGTCAATGCGCTTCTCGCGACCGAGGACCCTCGCTTCTTCCAGCACGGCGGCATCGACTACCGCGGCATCCTGCGGGCTGCGCTCAAGGACATCATCTCGGTCCAGCTGAAACAGGGCGGCAGCACCATTACGCAGCAGCTGACGAAAGTCGTCTTTCTTTCTCCGGAGCGGAAGTTCACGCGCAAGATCAAGGAAATCATCCTGGCCCGCAGGATCGAGAAGGAACTGACCAAGCAGGAGATCCTTGAGCTCTATTTGAACAAGATCTACTTCGGCCACGGCGCCTACGGCGTGCAGATGGCCGCCAAGACGTACTTCGGCAAGAATATCTGGGAGGTGAACCAGGCAGAGGCCGCGCTCCTCGCCGGACTGCCCAAGTCGCCCATGGCATACTCGCCCTACAGCGATATCGACCTCGCGAAGTTCCGGCAGCAGCAGGTCCTCAACCGGATGGTGGACGAGGGCTACCTGACACAGGACCAGAGCCTCAAAATTTACAACCAGCCGATCTACCTCGAGAACCTGCGAACGCGGGAAGATGTGGCGCCCCATGTCGTGGACTATATCCGCCAGTACGTTGAAAAGAAGTATGGGACGGAGAAGCTGTACCAGGGCGGGCTGAAGGTCTTTACGTCGATCGACATGGACCTGCAGCGCGCCGCGGTAAACGCGCTTCAAGACGGGCTTCGCGCCCTGGACAAGCGGCAGGGCTTTCGGGGCCGCATCGGGTTCAAGAAGCTCAAGTCCACGCCGATCCAGTTGGAAAACTTTCATGTGATGGTGAAGCCGGGCGAGGGCTTCAACGCCCACGTGCTTGCTGTCGGCGACTATTACATTACGGTAAAGGGCCGCGGCATGGTGGGCTATATCATGCCCGACGACATGGCCTGGGCGCTCCTCAAGAAAAAGAAGAATAAGAACGACCCTGACGAGTTCAGGAAACCGCAGGACCTGGTCCAGCCCGGCGACATCATCAAGGTCCGCTTGAAGGATTATGACAAGAAGAAACAGCTTGCCACATTCATCCTGGACCAGACCCCGCTCGTCGAAGGCGCGGTGGTTTCGATCGAGCCCTACACCGGCTATGTCCGCGCCCTGGTGGGCGGCTACGATTTTGTGGAAGGCGGGTTCAACCACGCCACGGAGGCACATCGCCAGCCGGGATCGTCCTTCAAACCCTTTATCTACGGCGCGGCGCTGGAGAATGGTTTTACCCCGGCGTCGATCCTCATGGACCAGCCGGTGATCTACGACAAGAGCGAGTCCGAGAAAAAAGGATGGAAACCGACGAATTACGATGACCGCTTCCTGGGCCCCATGCGCATGCGCACGGCCCTCGCGCTTTCGCGGAATGCCGTGACCGTGGGACTGCTTGAGAAGGTCGGGCTTGAGAAAACCATCGATTTTGCCCGCAAGGCCGGCATCACGAGCCAGATCAACTACGATTACACCACGGCGCTTGGTTCGTCGGCGGTCACGCCGATTGAGCTTACCTCCGCATATGCGACCTTTGCTTCGCAA
>JAJYKN010000201.1 GCA_021788515.1 Nitrospirota bacterium
CCGATCTCATCCTGGCCATGGCAGCGGGGTCGATCAGCTCCTTCACCGGCTGCTCGCCGATGGAGCATGCGGCCCCGGTCAGGCCGAAGTGGGACTGGGCGATTACCGCGACATCGGACACAGTCAGCTGGAGCGGGCCTGCGCACTGCTGGCGGGCGATCAGGCCGGTAACGGACCGGTCGACCTTGTTCGTGAGGAACCGTTTGGAACCCACGGAAACGAGACGAAGAACGCGGTCAAGGGCCTGGCGCACGGAGAGGTCCTTCGGAAGATCGAGCGGCCTGAGCGTTGTCTTTTTGCGATCGAGCGTGAAAACTTTTTGCGGCATGTCGCCGAGCACTTTGGCAAGTTCGAGCTTTTCCGGCGTGGAGTTATCAATCTCATCATACAGCACAATGTAGCCGTCGCCGGTCACGGTGCCGATGACGGCCATGGGCACTTTCTCGCGGTTGCAGAGCGACTGGAAGAGCTCTTCCTGTTGGGGCTTCAAGAGGAGCGCGTTCTGCTCCTGGTATTCAGCGCCCCAGATCTCGAGCACCGAAAGCGTGGTGTCGCCGACCTGGATCTTCCGGATCTCGATCTTTGCCCCTGCAGGGTGCACGATTTCCTTCACCACATTGCAGTTGCCGCCTGCTCCCTGGTCGTGGATGCTTTGGATCGGGTTCTTATCCCCGAGCTCCACGCAGGCGCGGATTACGCGGTTCAGCTTCTGCTCCATCTCCGCGTCGCCGCGCTGGACGGCGTTAAAATCGAGCTCGGCAATGTTCTCGCCCTGGATCATCGACGAGGCAGCGCCGCCGCCCATGCCGATGCGATACGCCGGGCCGCCGATCTTGATCACGAGCATGCCCTTCTGTGCTTCGGTCTTTTCAATATGCCGGCTGTCCATCTGGCCGATGCCCGCGGAAAACATGATGGGCTTGAGCCACTCACGCCGTTCGCCGTCGGGCAAACGAAGACCGAAAGAGCGTGTGAAGCCCTGGATCACCGGTTCGCCGAATTTGTTGCCGTAGTCCGATGCGCCGTTGCTCGCTTCGATCTCGATCCGGAGAGGCGAGGCAAGATTATTTGGATAGGAATATGCGGCGTCTTCCCAGGGAAGCGTGTACCCGGGAATGCGGAGGTTGCCGACGCAGTAGGCCGCGGTGCCGGCGACCACGAGGCCGCCCGTACCCGTTGCCTGCACGTCGCGGATGCGGCCGCCCGTGCCGGTTTCAGCCCCGGGGAAGGGAGCGACGCCTGAGGGGAAGTTGTGCGTTTCCGCCGTGAAGATGATGTGGTATTTTCGCTTTGCCTCGTGGAACGCAGAGGGCCTGCCGATGATATCCGGGAGAATGGTCGTGATGTCGTAGCCCCTGATGGCGCTCGAATTGTCGCTGAAGGCAATGACGCTGTTGTTCCTGTTCGCGTCATAGGTGGCCTTCACGATCTTCATCAGGGTGTCGGGGGTTTCCTTGCCGTTTACGATGAGCCTGCCGCGGAAGAACCAGTGGCGGGAATGCTCGCTGTTCGACTGCGACAAATCGAAGCATTCCACATTCGTCGGGTTGCGCCTGATCTCGTTGACAAAGAGGTTCGTGTAGTAGTCCAGGTCCCAGTCATCGAGACCGAGGCCCATTTCGCGGTTGATTTTTTCGAGCGCCGGCCTTCCCTCTTCCCGGAGCGGCACGATGCGCACGGGCTCGGGTTTGATGCCGGTTGCGAAGGTTGAGAGCGGCGCCGGGTACGGGCACTCGGTCATGCGGTCGTGCACCAGAGAAAGAAAAGCAGCTTGCCGCTCATTGCTCATGGTTGCATTGCCGTCAAGCGCGAGCAGGTACCGGCGTGAACGCTCGATGCGGGAGATTTTCTTGAGTCCGCAGGCATGGCATACCGAGACCGCGTTTGTGGACCAGGCGGTCGTAAAGTTCATGCGCGGGCCCGCTTCCAGAACCAGGGTCCGGAAGCCGGGGTCCGGGGTCAGGAAACTTCGGTCGGAGAACTGTTCCGGCTCGAAGGTCTCGGCAAGGAGCCAGCGGAGAAGGCGCATCTCGTCGACGGTGAGCGGACTGTCCGCAGCCACGTTAAAGCAGAACTCGGTCTCGATCGCGCGCAGTGCGCGCGTGACCTTGTCCTGAGCGGCAGCTACGAGGCCCGCGGTCTGGTATGGTGAAAGAGCAGGAGTGCGAAAGAGATGAAAGAGGACCATTGTTGTCTCGTTAGTACGTTCCGAACTGCTCGGGCACGGTTTGGGATACCACCAGGATAAGAAGAAAGGGCTGGAACGGGTGAGGAGACAGTGCCGGGCAATGCTCCTGCTCCCCGTTCCGCTTTCTTCGTATGGTTGGCCGGCGTATCGCAGCGCGGCAAGTTTACCGGTCCGTGAGCGACACGACCTTTTGTTCAACGGTTTTTGTTTCAACGGCTCCCATCTCGCACTTCCCGTTGAAGGTCACGCCTTCTTCGATAATGAGCTTGGGCGTCCGGATGTTGCCCTGGATGTTCGCCGGAGCCAGGACGTGCACCTTCAGGCTGGCGTTGATATTGCCGACGACCTTGCCGCTGCAGATGAGTGTGCCGATGGTTATTTCGCCCTGGAGCAAAGAACCGTCGCCGGCGATCAGCGTATCTTTGGAAACCACTTCCCCTTCGACCTTGCCGTCAACGCGGATCGTGCCCTCGAAACTGAGCACGCCCTTGAATTCCGTGCCCTTGCCGAGGAAGGCGGTGATCTCCGCCTGTTCAGGTGAGCCCGAGCCTTTTTTCAACATGAATGAATCCTCCTCAAACTGATTTAAAAAACAGTGCCGCAGAGGTCACAGAGTACGCAGAGAAAAAATCTCACAGTATATAGTTGAAAATATTTTCTCGGCGAGCCCCGGCTCTGCCTGGTTAAAATTATTCAACGTTTGTTACCCGATCTTCTCCAGGATCCTGTCCAGCTCCTCGGAAGAGTAGTACTCGATCACGATTCTGCCGCCCTTTGATTTCGAGGTAATGCTCACCTTGGTGCCGAGAGATTTCCTTAATTTTTCCTCGACCGATTTCAGTTCTTGGTTCTGGCGCGTTTTCTTTTCTTTCGGCGGGTTCTTAAGCCCGTGGGCGAGCGCTTCCGCTTCGCGCACCGAGAGGCCCTTTTTCACGATTGATGCGGCAGCCTGCAGCTGATCGCGGACGCGGTCCAGCGACAGAAGCGCTTTGGCATGTCCCATGCTGAGAGCGCCCGACGACAGGTCGTGCTTGATCTCCTTCGGCAGACCGAGAAGGCGCAGGAAGTTCGTGATCGTGGAGCGTTCTTTCCCGACGCGCCTGGCGAGGTCCTCCTGCGTGAGCTTGAACTCGTCCTGTAATCTCTTGTACGCCTCGGCGGCCTCGAGCGGGTTCAGGTCTTCCCGCTGGATGTTTTCGATCAGCGCCATTTCGAGGAGCTCCCGCTTGGTCGCTTCTTTGACGAGCGCCGGGATGGTCTTGAGGCCGGCGAGACGCGACGCGCGCCACCGGCGTTCCCCGGCGATCAATTGATAGCCGCCGCCTGCTTTGTGCACGATGATCGGTTGGATCACCCCTTGTTCTTTGATCGAGGCGGCAAGTTCCTTGAGCTTCTCATCATCGAAGACCTTGCGGGGCTGGTAGTCGTTCGGAATGATCTTGTCCAGCTCGATTTCGCTGATGCCGAGCGCCTTTTTCTCTTTGTCGTCGAGGACGGACAGATCGGGGATGAGCGCGCCGAGGCCCTTACCGAGCGCCTGCTTTTGCATTGCTGATGACCTCCTTTGCCAGCTCCAGGTAGCTCTGGGCGCCGCGGGACCGGATGTCGTAGAGCAGCACGGGCTTGCCGTGGCTCGGCGCTTCGGAGAGCGCAACGTTCCGGTGGATGACCGTGGTGTAGACCTTGTTCCCGAAATACTTGCGCACCTCGGTCGCCACCTGATCGGCAAGGTTGTTCCTGCTGTCGTACATGGTCAGGAGCACGCCTTCGATGGCGAGGTTGGGGTTCAGGTCCTGTTTGATGAGCTTGATGGTGTTCATGAGCGCCGACAATCCTTCCAGTGCGTAATACTCGCACTGCACCGGGATGATGACGCCGTCCGCTGCCGTGAGAGCATTCACGGTCAGGAGGCCGAGCGACGGCGGACAGTCGATGAAAATATAATCGTAATTGTTCCGGGCAGGCGCGAGGGCTTTTTTCAGCACATGCTCGCGGGCGATCATCTGGATAAGTTCCACCTCGACGCCGACGAGATCGATCTTGGCCGGGACCACGTCGAGCCAGGGGAAGTGCGTCGATTTTTTGATGTCCTCGAGCGACTTTTTGCCGGTAAACAGGTCGTAGGTGCTTCCGTTCACTTCATTCCGGTCGATGCCCATGCCGCTTGTGGAGTTCCCCTGCGGGTCGGAGTCGATGAGAAGCACTTTTTTTTCCGCGGCAGCGAGCGAGGCGGCGATGTTCACGGTGGTCGTGGTTTTGCCCACGCCGCCCTTTTGATTAGCGATTGCTATGACTCTGCCCATGCTTCTTGACACCCCTCGAAAGCACCGGATTATAACCGACGT
>JAJYKN010000202.1 GCA_021788515.1 Nitrospirota bacterium
CCCTGTCGATCACCGTTTTTATGATGATCGTCGAGGTGGTCGGCGGCCTGCTGTCAAACAGCCTGGCGCTGCTCTCCGACGCGGGCCACATGCTGACGGACAACCTTGCCCTGTTGCTTTCCTTTCTCGCCATGAAATTTTCCACCATGCCCGCGACAGAGCGAAAGACCTTCGGTTTTTACCGCCTCGAAATCCTGGCAGCGCTCATAAACGGCATCGTGCTCATCCTGATCTCAATCTACATAATGTACGAGGCCTACGTGCGGATGGTCCACCCGCAGCCGGTCCACGGAAAGCTGATGCTGGTCGTAGCAATGATCGGATTGGCCGCAAATATCGTCGGGGCGTTCTTTCTTTTTAAACACAGCCATGCAAGCCTGAACATCAGGGGAGCATACCTGCATATCCTCGGCGATGCCCTTGCCTCGGTCGGCGTGGTGATCGGCGGCATCATCATCATCTATACCGGCTGGTTCCTGATCGATCCCATTCTGAGCATCATGATCTCGCTGGTCATCATTTATGGTTCGTGGTCTTTGGTAAAAGAAGCCGTGAACATCCTGCTGGAATCGGTTCCCTCACATATCAGCATCGACATGGTCTCGGCGGAGATCGCCAAGGTCAAAGGCGTGCAGGAGGCCTATCATATTCATATATGGGCCATTACGTCCGGTGTTTATTCCCTGAGCGCTCACGTACTGATCGACGACCAACTGGTCAGCGGCTGCCGGAATATCATTGACGAAATCAGGGAAGTGTTGTCGGATAAATTCAACATCCTCCACAGCACCATCCAACTGGAGTGCGACCGGTGCGCCATGAGCCCGGTGTGCAGCCTCCCCAACGATGTCCGGAAAGAAAAGTGACCTATAACGTGATGGGTGGTTAAATTCAATTTTTGCCTGGACCTGATCGAAAGGACACATGAAACATATTGGACGTAAGTTGTTCCATATTTTGGGCGGCGTGGGGCTTTTGTCACTCTATTTTATTTTCACCAGGAACACGGTTTTTTCAATATATCTTACACTCATCGGAGCGGCGCTTCTGTTCGAGATTTGCCGTCTGAAGATTCCCACGGTGAACAAATTTATTTATACGCACTTCGGCAGCGTCATCCGCACAAGTGAGAAACAACAACTAACCGGCATCGTGCCCTACCTCCTCGGTATCGGTTTGTCGCTTTATACGTATGCAACGCCCGTGGCTTCAGCTGCCGTGTGTTTTCTTGCATTCGGCGACGTGGCTGCCACCACGATCGGCGAGCGCTTCGGCAAGACGAAAATAGGGAAGAAGAGCCTGGAAGGGACGGCAGCTTTTGTTGCTGCATCGGTTCTGATCGGTCTTCTGCTGCCTGTCGTGGGGCTGAAGGTGCCGACGGGGATCATGATCATCGGCGCGTTTGCCGCGGCCGGGATCGAGCTGCTTCCGGTGTCGCTCAATGATAACCTGCTGATTCCGGTCCTGTCCGGCGCAGTCATGGAATTTGCACTCCAATGGGCCCGTTAACCGGGCTCGCCCTCGTTTGCCCGGGCCATAAAAAAGGTCGCCAGTTCATGCGCAATGCCGTCATCATATGCATCCTGTCAATTTTTGCAGCGGGCGCTGTTCATGCGTCTCCAGCGCTTACGCTCCACGACTGCATCGAGAAGGCGCTTGCCAACCATCCTGCCATCCGCGCAGCAAAGGAGGCTTTGTACGCAGGCGAAGGACGGGTTGCCCAGGCCACCGCGCCATACCTGCCCCAGGTGCAGGCCAGTACGGGATACTCGGAAAGCCATGCGCTGGGAGGCGCCTTCGGAGACACCGACACGAAATCCTATACAACGACGCTGTCGGTGAACCAGATCCTTTATGATTTTGGAAAAACCGGAAATGCGCGTGATGCCGCGCGCTTCGGGACGCGCTCGGAGGAGATGGACATTGACCGGGTCGTCCAGGAAGTGGTCCTGAATGTGAAGCAGGCCTACTATGGGCTGCTGCAAGCCAAAAAACTCGTGCTGGTCGCACAAAAGACGCTCGCGCAGACCGAAAGCCACAAGAAGCAGGCCGAGGCTTTTTTTCACGCGGGCTCCAAACCGAGATTCGACGTCACCAGGGCGGACGTTGACGTGAACAACGCCAAGCTGGGATTGATCAATGCAGAGAACAGCGTGCGTCTGGGCACCATAGGACTCTATAACGCCATGGGCCTCGACCCGGTCCGTGATGCGGAGATCGAGGATGTTCTTTCCCAGCCCGCGGCCGTGCCGTCCCTCGATGAGGCCCAGGCCGCAGCCCTCAAAAACAGGCCGGAGATGCTGAAAGCCGAACAAGACATCCAATCCGCACAAGCCCGCGTCAGGGCCGAGGAGTCGGGCTATTTGCCGACGCTTTCCGCCAGCGGCGCCTACAGCTGGGCCCATGGGACCTCGGAAATGGGTTCGTTCAACGGGATACCGCTCAAAGGAGAAGTCTTAAACAGCTGGAATGCCGGCATAACGCTTTCCATGCCGCTTTTTGAGGGGGGGCTGACAAGGGGCAGGGTAAGCGAGGCCCGGGCGAATCAGCACGCCCTGGAAGCGCAGCGGGATACGCTCAGGCAATCGATCCTTCTTGATGTCAACCAGGCCTACGCCGATCTTGAAAGCGCTTCGGCGAGAATTGCCGTGATGGATAGTTCGCTCAAGAACGCCCGGGAGAGCCTTGATCTTGCCGAGGGCAGGTACGAGGCAGGGGTCGGCCTGTCGCTGGAAGTGACGGACGCCCAGGTCGCGGCCGCGAAGAGTGAAACTGATTACGTACAGGCTCTCTATGATTATCAGCTTGCCGCTGCGCGGCTTGCGAAAGCAATGGGTAAGGGTTTAGAAAGGTAACGAGTTCTCAGTTCAACGTTCAGGGCGTAAAATCGTGTTTTTGGTAGCCGGGTGGCGAGAGGAGAGTGCATGCCTGTCAAAGAGGTGGTTTTTACCGTTAAACTGCCCATCAGGAGCGTATGGTCTTTCATGATAGACCGGCGTGAAGTGGGCTGCCTGTTCCCCGGGTGTAAAGGCGTCAAAATCCTGAACGACCTGGACTCCATCTGGACCATCAAGATGTCGTTGGGGCCTTTTACCCGCACGATCGAAATGCAGGCTCACACTACAGAGCTGGACGAGCACAAAAGGATGGCCTGGACCGCTACGCATGAACACCTCCTGACCTCGGGAACAGTCACGTTCCGCAAGATTTCGGAAGATGAGACCGAGGTTACCTACCATCTCGAGGGCCATGTGAACGGCCACTTTTCGTTTCTTCAGGACATGGTCGTTGCCGAGAAACTCGGGGAAGTTACCCGCGGTTTCATGAAAGCCATCAAAGAACGGCTCGAATACCGCGCTGACCAGAAACCGAAGGAATCATAGTATGTCGATCATTGCAACAATAGCGCGGAAAAAAATCCTCTGGGCCGTGACAGGCATTATCGTCATCGCGGCAATCATCATGATGATCGGGAAGAAGCCGGTTTTGGTCAAAGTCGCTGAACTCAAGCCGGGCGAACTCCGGGTCATCGTAAACGCCACGACAACGTCCACGGTCAAGTCCGAAACCGAAGTCACACTCTCGGCCCAGCGGACCGGCAGGGTGGTTAAGCTGCCGGTCAAGGAAGGGGACATCGTCAAAGCGGGAGCGCTGATCGCACAGCTTGACCTCACCGAGGAGTCGGTGCAGAGCGAGAGCGTGCTCTTGCAAAGCAAGGCTACCTTCGATGAAGCGAAAAAAAACCTGGAACGCTCGCAGGGCCTGTTCGACAAGGGCATGATCGCGCAGCAGGACCTGGACGCAGTGCGCCGGGCCTACGAGGTCGCGCAAACCCAGTACCGCGCTGCGCAGGAAGACGTCCAGGTGAAGAAGGACTATTCCATCATTCGCGCCCCTTTTGACGGCGTCGTGTCCAGGAAGTACACCGAGGTCGGCGAACTCGTGATGCCGGGAAAGCAGATTGTTACGATCGTGAACCCCGACAAAATTTATGTTCTTGCCACGATCGACGAAGTGGATGTGGGCAGGCTCAGGCTGGGCCAGCCCGTCGGAATAACCGTCGACGCCTTTCCGGGAGAAAAATTCTCCGGCACCATCAAACGGATTTCCCCGATCGTGAGCGGCGGCAAGCTGGAGACCCGCACGGCCGATGTGTGGATCTACTTCGACAAAAAAGAGCCGCAGATCAAGCCGGGCATGTCCGCGGACGTGGAGATCCTGGTTGCAACCCTTGAAAACGTCCTCTCCGTTCCTTCCCAGGCGGTCATCGAACGGGAAGGGAAAAAACAGATCTTTGTAGCCGATGGACGCCCGCTCAAACCGGGCAGCACAGCGGTCGTTAAACTCCGGCCTGTTGAAATCGGCGAAACCAACTGGAGCTATACGCAAATCATCGGCGGTCTGAAAGCCGGGGATTACGTCGTTACAACACCGGAGGCCTCAGGGTTGAAAGACGGAGCGAAGGTGAAGATTGAACAATAACAACCCCCAGAGTTTACTTGCCTTTGCTCCGTACCAGGGA
>JAJYKN010000203.1 GCA_021788515.1 Nitrospirota bacterium
GAGAGATGTCGTTTCTCAGATACTATACGGTCTTCAATGTCGCCCAGGTGGACGGTATACAGAAAGTACGCAAGCGTTCCGAGAAAAAGACCGTATCCCGCATCGCCCAGGATCATGCCGAAGAAGACCGGGAAAAAAATGCCGATGAACGGCGTCGGGTCGTAGGAAGTATAGGACGGAAGCGGCAGCATGCTCGTGAAGATCTCGAAAGGCTTGAAGTAGGGAGGATTTTTCAGGAGGATCGGGACCCTGCTCAGGTCTTCTTCGCGCAAATCCCTTTCCGCCAGGACGATGCTCCCGGAAAAATCGTGCGCCAGGCGCTCCCTGAGCCTTGCTACATCATCCGCCTTCATCCATCCGTTGATGAAGAAGCACATTCGTGTTTCGAACGCCGCAGCGGTCGTCGACAGCACGGACAGCCGGTCGTCGATCCACTCCCGCACGCTCCGGTAGATCGGCGTCCATCGTTGGGCGAACCGCGCCAGTCCGGCGTCGATTCCCCGAAGTTCCGCGGACGCCTCCGCTATTTTTTTCTTCACATAGGCGACCTTTTCGGAAAAAGTGAGGTTGCTGTAGGACGGCGGAAACGTGAGCTCCGGGACCTGCTCGTCGCTCAAGGTCCTTTTCACGCGCTCGGCGAGGTCTCGCTCCACCGTGATGAGCCCCACCAGCGTACCGTCGTTCGCGGTCTGCGTCGTCAGTTCGTATTTCCAGTTGGTGATGCGCGAAAGCGCTTCTTTGAGGCGGGTCACCATATCGGGCTCCCGTATGGTAAGGCCGATGAAATCAAGGTCCGGCGTTTCCTTCACGCTTTCGACAAGAGGGGCCAGGGTGCCCAGAAACAAGGCATACCGTTCGAGCTCCGAGAGTTCCCTGGTGAGTTCCTCTTTGCGCTCATTGCGTTCCTTGACCGTAGCAGTATGCCGCTCCACGATCGCCGGCATCGTATCGATAACCGGCCGGGGATCGAGATAACTGTTTCGTACCGGCAACGCCGGGAGAAAAGATAAAAGCTCGACGACCTTCGTGCGAAGTCCTTCGAGAAAGACCCGCTCGAACATTGTTTTTTCGTCGAGCATGAAAGCGCGAACATCCTCCTCGTGGCCTTCCTCGAGGAAACCGATTGTTGCCGGCTCTATCTGGAAAACACCGAGTTCACGCAGGCAGACGAGGACATCCTGGAGCAGCCCCTTGGCCCCAACAATCTCCACTTTTGCCATCCTGACGATCATAGGTCATCCTGGAAGGATCTTGCTGATTTGACTGGTCACGATTCTGGCCAGAATGTCGTTCTCGGTATGTGAAATCCTGTCCGTCCGTTTTTTTGCCTGTTCAACAAGCTCAGAGGCTTTTTTTTCCGCATCCCGTGCGGCATCGTCGCGGGCTTGCTGAAACGACAGGGCGATCTCTTTTTCCTGTCCCACAAGATCTTGTTCGATTTCCTTTTTGCGCGCATCAAGCCACTCGCGCGAGGCGATTTTTGCCTGATCCAGAGACTGCTGAATCTCCTTTTCTACGTCTATGATCTCGCGCAGGATATTATTTTCCATGACTACATTCTAGCAAATAAATCGCTCTTTAGTGCTAGCAAAATTCCTTTGCAATGTCTTGTTTACCTAATGGAACACCCTGTTCATAGGCTAATTCGGGGGAATAATAGTGGAGCCCGGCAGGAGCCGGGGGATTGCAAGTCGCGGGATCCATGGTCCTAAAAAAAGCATTTAACCACGGATTAACACGGATAAATACCGTTGATTCAAAGTCCTAAGACAAAAACAAGGAGCGCCAATTGGGTGAAGCTCCCGTTCGAAATAAATTTTGATTTAAGGCCTTAACCGTGTTCATCTGTGGTTCCAACTGCTGTTTGTAGGATAATTGCGGATTCATTGCTTTTTTAACCTGCTATTGCGGGGATCGATGGTAAAAAGCGGCTCCTGGATCGATTCTCCGCTGCAGACCGGGCACTTCCCGGGCCGTTTCAGCTTTTCGCGTTTTGTAAAAACAAATCCGCATTTTTTGCATTCCGCAGGCAGGATAATCAAACGCCCTCCTGAGGTCGCGAGCGACTTTTGAATGCGTTCGAGATGATAAGGTACGTCGCGCTCCGGTATCCTTGCGATTGCCGAGAGGTCTCTCGCGCTGCACGGTCCGCGAAGAAGTCCATCAATGAGCTCTTGTCTGATCGTCTCATGTGTTTCGGGAAGAGGAACAAGGCCTTTTTTGTATTTTGCTTTCATCACGTTCTCGTTTCAGAAATTTAAGAATGCGTTGTTGCGAATAAACGTAATAATCTATCTCAGCTCATATTCCTCCTGTTTTCTAAAAAAGGCGCATCTTTAAAAAACCCTTTGCAATCAATCTTCTCGGTCATCCCGCTATTGCAAAGTATCGCATGTTCATCCGATGATAAATCAGATGAATTAATTGTAGCCTAAATTTGGGTCACCTTGACAGTCTGTGATTCTTTGCTAGAATGTACTCATGAATCACTCACTCATGAAACATCTCACCCTCCTCTTCCTGCTCTCCTGCTTCCTGTTTCCTTCGCCCGCTGCTGCCAAGGACTCCTGTTATGATTGTCATGGGCAGAAAGGCATGAAGCCGTACGTGGATAAAACCGCCTTTGAACAATCCGCACACGGCCACCTGGCCTGCACGAAATGCCATTTCGATGTGTCGGGATATCCGCACGGGAAGGTCTCGAAAGTCAATTGCGGCGCCTGCCATTTTATCGGCACGGAAGGCGCGCCCAAGGAACAGGCCCAGCAGTACAAGCTAAGCGTGCACAACCGGGTCACTGCCGTAGGGAATGCAACACTGCCGACCTGCCAGACCTGTCATGGCTCGCACTACATTTATCCTTCCGCCGACACGCGGTCTTCCACCAATAGGCAAAAGATCCCGGCCCTCTGTTCCCAGTGTCATCCCCAGGAATTCGAGGTCTACAAAAACAGTATCCACGGCAAACAACTGCTCGAAGACAATAACCCGGCAGCGCCGACCTGTTTCCAATGTCATATGGAGCATATGACGCCGCCCACGGCAAGCAACGCATGGCAGCTGTCCCTGATCAAGCAATGCGGGAATTGTCATTCCGAAGAATTAAAAACCTACCGGAAATCATACCATGGCAAAGTCACGGAACTGGGGTATGTCACGGTGGCAAAATGTGCCGATTGCCACGGGGCCCACGACATTCTGGCGATCAACGACCCCGATTCGACGCTCTCACAAAAAAACATCCTGAAAACCTGTCAGAAATGCCATCCCGCTGCCACGCCGGGCTTCACCAAATTCTATGCCCATGCCGAGGAAAAGGACCGGGCGAAATACCCGGTGCTGTACTATACCTTCCTGTTCATGACCATCCTGCTGCTCGGCACCTTTGCATTTTTCTTCACGCATACGTTCCTGTGGGCTTACCGCTCGCTCAAAGAGCGGATGAACAAAAAGGGAGGCGAGTAACGTGGCTGAGATTAAACGGTTCAATGCCTATCATCGCTGGCTCCATGTCGCCATGGCCGTAAGCTTCATCGGGCTGGTGGCGTCCGGCATGCCGCTCAAATATGCAAACGCCCCCTGGGCCGCGTGGCTCATGAGGCTTCTCGGCGGGTACTATGCGGCCGGTCTCATCCACCGCATCTGCGCCGTCATTACCTTCGGATATTTCGCCGCGCACATCGGCTACGTGATCTACGACATCGCCGTCGTCCGGAAGTTCCGGTTCAACATCATCGGTCCCGACTCCATGGTGCCGTGGCTCAAAGACCTCGAAGACATCTACCTCAGTTTCCGCTGGTTTTTCGGCATGGGGCCGCGTCCGCAATTCGACCGCTTTACGTATTGGGAAAAGTTCGATTACTGGGCCGTGTTCTGGGGCGTGGGCATGATCGGGGTGTCGGGTCTCTTCCTCTGGTTTCCCGAGTTCTTCGGCCGCTTCATGCCCGGCTGGGCGTTCAACATCGCCACGGTCATCCACAGCGATGAGGCGCTCCTCGCCGCCGGTTTCATCTTCACCATCCATTATTTCAACACCCACCTGCGACCGGAAAAATTCCCCATGGATCCGGTCATCTTCTCCGGGAGGCTCACGCTCCATGAACTGCAGCACGATTGACCCCTTGAGTACCAGCGTCTTGTGGACGAAAACCGGCTCGAACAGTACCTGACCGGTCCGCAGCAGACCTGGATCACCGATGCCGGCATACTCTTCGGCTTCGCGATTGTCCTGATCGGCTTTTTCCTGCTTATCCTGATCGTGATGGGCCAGTTCATCTACTAATTATGTCATTAGAACAGCGTGACCTGTTTATCAAGCATATCTTCTCGACCGTAGCGCCCTACGTCGATTTCCTGAGCAGCGGTTTCAGCTTCGGATTTGACCATCTCTGGCGCAGGGAGGCCATTCTGCGCTCGGGCATCCGCGCGGGCGAGCGTGTGCTCGATGTCTGCAGCGGGACCGGCGAACTTGCCTTTTTGCTCTCCCGCCACGTCGGCCCGCAGGGTTCGGTCACCGGGTCGG
>JAJYKN010000204.1 GCA_021788515.1 Nitrospirota bacterium
AGGCCCACGAACTGTCAGCCTCGCTGGGAATCCCGCTGCGGGAAATCGGCGACCTCTGCAACGAATTGAAGATAAAGATCTCAGCCTGCCAACTGGGCTGCTTTTAACCGCATCCCGGCGCCTGCACTGCAATGCGTCGAGGACGCAGTCCCCGGGCCGGTTGCAGCGTCATGACAATAGAAAGCGTCTCATCGTGCCCAGGGATGATGCGTTATGTCGATTGAGGTCGGGGAGTATGGTCGGGGCCTGCCGGGCTCTGGTCCGCCCTTACGCCCGGCATGGTCAAGGTGTCACAGTAGCACGTAACCCTGTTCTTGCCCAGGGATTTTGACTGATAGAGAGCAGTGTCTGCTTCGTGGATCAATTCGGAAACCGGCTTCATGGAGTCCACGTCCATGGTTGCAACACCGAGGCTTACGGTCACCTTTTCCTGGGGATGGGCGACCTTTACCGTGAACGGGTACTCTTCAACGGATTTGCGCACCCGTTCGGCGACGGGCAGGGCTTCCCCGATATCGGTCTCCGCCAGCAGGATGGAAAATTCCTCGCCGCCGTACCGGAAACAGGTGTCCGTGCTGCCGGTCCTGCACGCGGCTTTCAACAGGGGGCCCATCTGGGCGATCAGCCTGCTTCCCTCGAGGTGCCCGTAGCGGTCGTTGATTCGCTTGAAGTCGTCGATATCGATCATGATGAAGGAAAACTCCCGTCCCGTGCGGAGCTTCCTGCGAACTTCTTCATCAAGCTTCTCGAGCAAAACGCGGTAATTCAGCATGCCCGTCAACTCGTCCACCCGCGAGAGTTCAAGGGTCTTTCGAAAGAGTTCCGCTTTTTCCAGTCCGGCCGAAATGAGGTGGGACAACGTCCGCAGAAGATCAAAGTCCTCGACGCGGAATGCGGAAGGTTTGCTGTGGCTGAACCCCATGACGCCGATAATGCGGTTTTCGTTTTTCAACGGAATGCCGAGATAGCTGCCGTATTTCTTTTGTTCATCGGGGTGGTGAAGAAAACTGTCGAAGAGCGCGGCGTCGTCCAGAAAGAGCGGTTCACCGCTGGCGGCAATCGAGCCGGGAGCTCCATTATCGAAATAGATGGCCTCCGTCATTTTGGCCTGTAAGAGGGGGTTGTTAAAAAGGACCGGTTCCAGCCCCGTCAAATCTTTCTTCACCACATACACAGAGGCGTCTTCAAAATTGATGGTCTTGGCGATGGTGGCTACGATTTTCTGGATCAGTTCGGTGGGTTCCAGTTCCGATGCGATGATCTTCCCAACCTCGTAGAACAGGTGGGTCTCGGTGAGTTTTCGATAGAAGAGGGTTTTGAAGTCCCTCTCTTGGGCAGGCGGGACGCTCTGCTTTTCTTTTGTTTTTTTCACTTTCGGCATCACCCACCTGCTCAGGGCATAAAATGAACAACGGCTCCCATATAATATAGCATATTTTTATTTTTTAAACCACAAATATTTTTCATTTTTTTAAGATACTGTTTACCGCGCGTCAGCCCCCCGCCCCTGTCCGAAAGAGCGGGGGAGCGTGCCGGACCTAGAGAGCGCCGACGGACTGTACTTCCGTTCTGAACAGGAGATGACGGTCCTCGCGATCGACAACGACCCTTGTCCCTTCCTGCACCTGCCCGGAAAGAATCTTCGAAGCCAGGGGATTCAAAATGTCCCGCTGGATCACCCGTTTGAGCGGCCGCGCGCCGTACGTGAGGTCGAAGCCTTCTTCGGCAATCAGCTCCTTTGCGCTTTCCGTGAGAACGATCTGGATTTTCTTGTCCGCCAGCCTTTTTTGAACCTCGCCAACCTGGATGACAACGATCTTTTTCAGGACCTCCGCGTCGAGCGGATGGAAGATGACCGTATCGTCCACGCGGTTCAAAAATTCAGGCCGGAAGTGCTGCCGCATTGCTTCCGTCACCCGTCGCCGCATTTCCTCTTCGTCGTTCTGGAGGTCCTGGATATACTGGCTTCCGATATTCGACGTCATGATGATGATCGTGTTCTTGAAATCCACCGTTCGTCCCTGGCCGTCGGTGAGTCTGCCGTCATCGAGGAGCTGCAGCAGCACGTTGAACACCTCGGGATGAGCTTTCTCGATCTCGTCAAAGAGGATCACGGAATAAGGCCGTCTCCTCACCGCTTCCGTGAGCTGTCCTCCTTCCTCATAGCCCACATAGCCCGGAGGGGCCCCGATGAGACGCGAGACCGTGTGCCGCTCCTGGTACTCGGACATGTCGATGCGGATCATTGCCTGCTCGTCGTCGAAGAGGAACCCGGCGAGCGCCCGCGCCAGCTCGGTCTTTCCAACGCCCGTCGGTCCCATGAAGATGAAGCTGCCGATCGGACGATTCGGATCCTGGATCCCGGCCCGAGCCCTGCGCACGGCATCGGACACGGCAATAATGGCGTCGTCCTGGCCCACGACGCGCATGCGGAGCCGGTCTTCCATATGCAGGAGCTTCTGCATCTCACCTTCGAGCATTTTGGAGACCGGGATGCCCGTCCACTTGGAAACGATCTCCGCCACGTCTTCCTCGTCTACTTCTTCCTTCAAGATTTGCGTCTCGGCCTGCACCATGCCCAGGTTGGCCGATTCCCGGTCGAGTTGTTTCTGCAAGTCGAGCAGCTTGCCGTAGCGCAGCTCGGCGGCCCGGCCCAGGTTCCCTTCCCGCTCCGCTTTCGCCGCCTCGATCTTTGCCTGTTCAAGCTGTTCCTTGATGCTCCGGATTTTCTGGATGCCCTCTTTTTCCGACTGCCACTGGACCTTGAGGCTGTTCCGTTTTTCGGAAAGTTCGGCGATCTCCTTTTCGATCTTTGCCAGCCGCTCGCGTGAGGCAGCGTCAAGCTCCTTTCTTACGGCCTCGCGCTCGATCTCGAGCTGCCGGATCCTGCGTTCGACTTCGTCGAGTTCGGTCGGCATGCTGTCGATCTCCATGCGAAGGCGCGACGCGGCCTCGTCGATCAGGTCGATAGCCTTGTCGGGCAAAAAGCGGTCCGCGATGTACCGGTGGGAAAGGATCGCCGCACTGACGAGGGCCGCGTCCTTGATCTTGACGCCGTGATGAATCTCGTAGCGCTCTTTCAGGCCGCGCAGAATCGAGATCGTGTCCTCGACCGACGGTTCGCGCACGACCACCGGCTGGAACCGGCGCTCCAAGGCAGGGTCCTTCTCCACGTATTTCCGGTATTCGTTCAGCGTTGTCGCCCCGACGCACCGGAGCTCACCGCGGGCAAGGGCGGGCTTGAGCATGTTCGACGCGTCCATGGAGCCTTCTGCGGCTCCTGCTCCGACGACGGTATGCAGCTCATCGATGAACAAGATCACCTCGCCGCTCGCCTCGGTCACTTCCTTGAGCACGGCCTTGAGCCGGTCTTCGAACTCGCCGCGGTATTTGGCCCCGGCAACGAGGGCGCCCATATCAAGCGCGATGACCCGTTTGTTTTTAAGCCCTTCGGGCACATCGCCGTTCACGATGCGCTGCGCAAGCCCTTCCGCAATCGCGGTCTTGCCCACGCCGGGCTCGCCGATGAGCACGGGATTGTTCTTGGTGCGGCGGGAAAGCACCTGCACCACGCGCCGGATCTCCTCGTCCCTGCCGATGACGGGATCGAGTTTGCCGCGCCGGGCCATGTCGGTCAGGTCCCGTCCGTACCGGGCCAGGGCCTGATACTTGTCTTCCGGGTTCTGGTCCGTGACGCGCTGGCTCCCCCGGATATCGACCAGGACCGTAAAAATATTGTCTTTGGTAACACCGTGGCGGGCAAGGATGTCCCGGGCCGCGCCGTCGCCGTCCGCGGCAGCGATCAACAGGTGTTCCGTGCTCACGTACTCGTCCTTCAGCCGCTCTGCTTCCTGTTCGGCCCGTTCGAACAACCGGCCGAGACGCGGCGAGAGATAAGTCTGCACCAGCCCTTCAACCTTCGGGAGCCTGTTAAGCGCCTCCTCGATGTCGCTTTTGATCCTTCCCGGGTCCGCGCCGAGTTTCTTGAGCAAAGGCAGCACGACGCCGTCCGTCTGCTCCAAAAGCGCAAGCAGGAGATGTTCCACTTCAATATGCTGGTGGTGGCGTTTGGCTGCGCTGTCCTGGGCAGACTGCACCGCCTCCGTAGCCTTTAATGTTAATTTATCGAACCGTGCCATGGTTTCCTCCGAAAACTGCGCATCGGGCATGGTGCAAAGCGCACAGGATAAGTCCCAGAATATTCCATGCTCTCTGCTCCCTGCACTATGCTATTTATTCCGTTCTCCGCACCACAATTCTCCTCACCGGCACGAGAGCGTTCCTGATCTCTTCCCTGCGCCTGATCTCGCGCGCCAGTTCTTCGCGCAGCTGCACGATGGTTTCTTCCATTTCCCGCTGCATCTGCTCCATTTTTTCCCGCATCGAGAGAATGACCTCCACGCCCGCAAGGTTAATGCCGAGTTCACGGGTAAGCCGCAGGATCATCTCGAGCTTCTCGACGTCTTCCTCGGAATAGAGGCGCGTATTCCCGCCGCTGCGCT
>JAJYKN010000205.1 GCA_021788515.1 Nitrospirota bacterium
AGGTTTTGGATTTGCCGAGACCGACGATGCCCATATGGCCGAGATACGGTTCGGAAGTGAGGTAGATGAAGGTACTTTGTGGCGCATCTTGCGGCGGCGAAGCTCTGCGTCCATCTCGAAGGCAAGGCGTAGGAGGGACCGAAGCAGCTCACCATTTGCGACGAACCGACAACGATCGGACCGGGATTCTCCAGGATTTTTTTCCACGATTCCCCGGTCCTTAATGCATGATCAAGCGTAAACGTGCAGTCGGTATGGCCCTTGTCCGGTCCGAGGCCCGGGATTTCATCAAAGGAAAGATAGGGACCGGTGGATATGACGAGATGATCATAAGGCAGCTCTTCCCCTTTGGAAGTAATGACCTTCGATGAATCGGCATCGATCTGCTTTGCCGCATCATGAACAAACTCGATCCCTTTCGGTTTCAGGATCTCGCTGACCCTGAGCGTAATGTCCTCCGGCTTCCTCCAGCCCATGATGAGCCATGGCAAGGACGGCAGGAACACGAACCGGTCGTCGCCGCTCACGACGGTCACATCAGCTTTTTTGCCGAGCAGCCGCTTAAGTTCAAATGCCGCTGTCAATCCCCCGAACGATCCCCCTAAAACAACGATCTTTGCTATTGTGTCCTCCCCTTAAAGAATCAGCTCATAGTTCATGGCTCCTAGCTCTTTGCAAATTCTGTCAGCTATGAGCTACCAGCTAAGATCTTTTTTTAGAACACTCCTGTGACCTTATCGCCTCCCGTAATGATGTCGGTCAGCTTGTCATAGTCTCTGGTTTTTGCACGCGCATCCATCTCGGAATCTCTGAGACCGCGGAGCCTTTTATCGTCACCCAGGACATACACTGCTCCTGAAAAAGCCCCAAGCCGCTCCTTCTGGGCAAAATAGACGCCGTTCTGCAGGAGAACGAGATCGGCCCCACTTTCTTTCGCGAGGGTCAATCCAAGTGCTCCATCGGTCGTATCCGGCGCGCTTTTTATCATCACGAGCATAGCAGCCTCCTTATTAGAATATCATTGTTGCTTTTGCTTCTTTCAGCAGTCCGGCAATCTCTTTACTGTTGACCAGCTTTACGTTTTCAACAAGGTCATTCGATGCGACGCGCTGCGCTTTGAGTGAAGCAGCGTCGGCATAGACTGATACGCCCATCTCCAAACAGTCCTTGAGAGTTCCTTCGAGATTCGTAAAGCCGGTCCCGGCGTCGTCCTGCCCCTTCTTCGCAAGTAAAACCCCGCCATCCATCAGGATCAGGTCAACGCTCATTTCGAAGGACGCCGCGCCGAGGGCATGCCTCACGGCCTCAGCCGCGTTGATGTCGCCGTAAGGAGACCTTTTCAAAATCATCGCAACATTTCCCATATGCTCCTCCTATGCCCCGAGATTGAGCCAGACATCGGTCGCGCTCATGGTTGCAAACAGACCCTTGAGCGAGCCGACTTCCGTGCCTGTAAGGTAATCTTCTTTCGCCGCACGGCGAAAGTTGAGGCACCCGCCTCAGAGATACACCTTCAGACCTTTTTGTATGAGCCGAGCGAACTCCTCCTCGGCGTTCAGAATGCCTTTCGCTTTCTGTTTGGTCAGGAAACAATAGATGCCGTCAGCCGAGGCAATGAGGTTGACGGTATGGCCCTTATTGAGGGCCGATTCGGCGATGCGGGCGCTCGTCAGCGTGTTCTCATAGGAATACGGCGATGTGGTCAGATACAGCGTAACGGTTTTGGGCATGGGATCCTCCTCGAACGGATGATTAAGCCATCTTTTATCCACTCCTGCGCTATTTAAAACCACATTTTGAGCCCGGTAACAACGATGGCGGCCGCGATCAGGAATGATTCGTAGTGGAGCCCACTCCGGCAGGAGCCGGGGGATTGCAAATCGCGGGATTCACCTTTCTGATGATGCCTCCCCGACCTGTGCGGGGCCAGTCCCTAACCGGCAAGCGTTCAGTATACGCCCAGAAGATTCAGGGCCAGAATCGCCAGACCGGCGGCGGCAATCCGTTTGACCATCAGCGGGCTGATGCGCTTGGCGATCTGGGGTCCGATAAAGCCGCCGAGGATCGCCGCGGGAAACATGACCAGGAAAAAGATAAGATCGAAGTTGCCGAACTGGAAGTGCCGCATCGATCCCATGAGCGTATTGAAAAAAATGGCCAGCAGGGAACTCCCGACCACGACGTACATCGGGAGCCCCAGCCCGATCGTCATGAGCGGCACCATGAACGGCCCGCCGCCGAACCCGAACATCGACGAAACAACCGCTATCAGGAACCCCCCTATGCATCCCAGAAAAATATTGACCTTGAATTCATGTCCCCAAAATTCGACTATCACGATAGCCCTCCTTGCGCGGCGCTTGTCATAAGCACCGAAAAATAGATAGATTCATTCGCGCTGAACTGTTTTCGTCACTTTGCAGCCGATGACTCGGCCTTCTTTTTAAATTCCTTCAGGATCGCCTGTTCTTTTTTGTTCTTTTCCAAATACCCCGGCGTGGTCTGCCAGACCATCAAGCCCGCCAGCACAAGCAGCACCCATCCGAATACGAACTTGAACTGATCGAGCGTTATCAGCTCGGTCATCTTCGGGCCGATAAAACCGCCTGCCACCATGGAAAGTCCGATCGTCGTACCGAGCTTCCAGTTGATGAACTTGATTTTCGAATAATTGTAGATGCCGCTTGCCTGTGAAAAAAGCACCGTCGGCATGACCGTGCCCGCCACGATCGTATGAGGCAGGGGCCAGATGGATACGAACAAGGGGTTCATGATGAACCCGCCGCCAGCGCCGATGAGCACCCCGAAGATGACAATGGCCAGGGTCAGAAAGAACGGACCGAATACGTTGACACTTGTGCCCGCGTTCGGCAGGTACACGAGCGGGAAGCTGATCTTGTTTTCGAAGGTCAGGATGTTCGAGCGAACTTCGTTGTCCACGGCTGCCGCGATCTTGTATTGGCCGGGCGCTAGACCGGAGCGGATCGGGATCTCCGCGCGGAACGCGCCGTCAGGATTTATTTTGATGTCCGCGCCCACGACCTTCTCAAGAGACCGGAAGCGCGCTTTTACCAGCTGCAAACACCGCGTTTTCTGTTCTTTGGGATCCATGGGGTCGAGCAGCGTTCCGCGCGATCCGACAATGCTGCCCATGAGCGTGGCCTGATAACGATCGATCTTAATGCTAGCCGGAACGTCGCAGGCCGCGTCGGCTCCCGTTTCCCGCAGGACTCGGGAAAGACTCCATTTCTTTCCGTCTTTTTTTGAGGCTTCAATCTTTTCTTTCATCTGCTCCGGTACGAGTATCTTATAGTACGCGGGCATTTCAGTCGTCAAATAGAACCGGTAAGGCCTCTTGCCGGTCCCCTTGTCTACGTCTGCATCGAACCGGGAGGCGCGCACGGTATCGTTTGACCAGACTTCGAGATACACAGGCTTGCCCGCGGGCGCGACACCGGTCACCGTAATGACGCCGCCGTTGTTCAGCGTCGTCTTGTCTGCGCTGATGGTCATCGTTCCCGCGTATCCGGCGCTCTTCGCGTTGGACCTCGACACCGGGGCCTTCGGAGACTCGGGTCTCCTCGCTGATTTTTCAGCAAAAGCATCCGGCGCGAAGAGGATGAAGACAACACTCGCCGCAGCAACCACGAACCGCAGGTGTTTCATAGGAGCTCCTCCTTGGCGGCTGGTTCAATCGCCGTCTTCAACGCCTCATACGTAATGACATCATTCCGAGCGATCACCTTGTCGTTGAGTACGACCGAGGGACAGGGTAGCGGATTATTCTCACTGGCATACTCTGGAGAGGTTTTTTTAATGATTGTTATCTCGACTCCGAACTCTTTTGCCGCCCGACCGGCAGCTTCATTGTTGGACAATCAGCGCTTTCCCATCGGGTCGTTCGCATACAGCGTGATCTTGTGCTTTTTCATAAATCTAACGTCTCCTTTCACCTGGGTAAGTTCTCTTTTTCGTCACCGGACAGCAGGCCGGTGCGGGGATATCTTCTGCATATTCTTTTTTCAGGAGTTCAAGCATGTCGGGGATGAGAGGTTCTTTAAGGAAGTAGCACTTGAGCCTGCCGTCAACGAAGAAATCGATGACGCCGTTCGTCCGGAGGAGGGTCAAATGCTGCGAGACGTTCGGCTGGCTGATCTCGAGAGATTCCTCGAAGTCGCTTACGCACTTTACGCCCAGGGTGAGCTCTTCGAGAATTTTGATGCGGATTGGATGAGCGATGACTCTTAATAAATCAATTCTCTTCTCTAAGGGAATCATATGTTGACGTTTCTCTTTATTTTGAATTTTTGATTTTGAGACTATGATATAGATAAATACATGCAAATATTATTATGCTTTAATGTTAATGTCAAGCTATTTATTCATGACGGAAATCAGTTTGCAGGGTGCTTGCTTTGGCACCAGCGTGCCACAATCGATGGGCATGCCTAAGCCGTCGGATGTTATCGAATACAGTTTGAAAATCGAATACAGTTTG
>JAJYKN010000206.1 GCA_021788515.1 Nitrospirota bacterium
GGCTCCGCAAGCTCTACGGTGCCGACCAGCCTTTCTATAAACAATACGCCACATGGCTCACGAAATTCATGACCCTTGATTTCGGAGAAGCGTTTGCCGACGGACGCAAGGTCAAGGACAAGATCCTCGAGCGCCTTCCGATCACCCTTACGATCAACCTTCTGTCACTCGGCCTCGTGCTCCTGATCGCCATACCCGTCGGGATCATGTCCGCCACGCGGCAATACTCCCTCCTCGACCGCTTCACAACCATCTTCGTATTCGTCGGCTTTTCCACACCATCGTTCTGGCTTGCACTTCTTCTCATTTACCTGTTCGGCGTTCAATGGGGCGTGCTTCCCATCTCAGGCATCCACAGCCTCGATATTACGGGGCTGACCTTCTGGGGCAGGCTTTCGGACGAAGCGAACCACTTGATCCTGCCCGTATTCGTTTCTGCTTTCGGGGGTCTTGCGGGCTTTTCGCGTTACGTTCGGAACAACATGCTCGAAGTCATGCGCCAGGATTACATCCGTACTGCGCGGGCCAAAGGGCTCACGGAACAAATCGTCATTTACAAGCATGCGCTCCGGAACGCTCTCATGCCGGTCATCACCATCCTGGGACTCTCCCTGCCGGGCATTATCGGCGGCAGCGTCATCATGGAAACGGTTTTCGGCATCCCCGGCATGGGACAACTCATGTACCAGGCGGTGCTATCACGGGACTATAACCTCGTCATGGGCATCCTCGTGCCCGGCGCCTTCCTGACGATGCTTGGAAATTTCCTTGCGGATGTCGCCTACGCGTTTACGGACCCGCGGGTGAGGCTTAAATGAGAGGGTTGCGGAAAAAGATGTAAAAACCGATGGATCTTTGGTTTGTCATTCTGAGCGAAGCGAAGAATCCCGGATCGCATTAAACAAGATCCCTCACTGCGTTTACTATGATAATGAAATAATCATGAACAACCCCCGATCCTTTACATCTCAAACGCTGCGTTATCTCATGAGGAACAAACTCGCGGCAATCGGCGGGCTGCTGGTCATGCTCGTCTTCGTGCTTTCGATCTTTGCGCCGTTCATCGCACCATACAATCCATCAACCATTGACATCAAGAACATCCTCATCGGGCCAAGCTTTTCTCATCCTCTCGGCACCGACGACCTGGGCCGGGACGTGCTTTCCCGAATGCTGTGGGGCGGAAGGATTTCACTCGAGGTGGGGTTCGTCGCAGTCGGCATTGCGACCATCATCGGCATTCTGCTCGGATCGCTCGCGGGCTACTACGGCGGTTGGATCGACAGCGCGATCATGCGGGCCGTGGACATCATGCTCTCCATTCCCACGATCTTCCTCGTGCTCGCGGTGATCGCCATCCTCGAACCGAGCATCATGAATATCATGGTGGTGATCGGGCTCACCAGCTGGATGGAGCCGGCCAGGCTCATCCGCGCAGAATTCATTTCGCTCAAGGAGCGCGAGTTCGTCATTGCCGCGCATGCCATCGGCGCAACGGACCGCCGCATCATCATGAAGCACATCCTGCCGAACGGCCTTTCTCCCATCCTGGTCTCCGCCACCATGGGCATCGGCGGCGCCATCCTCGTGGAATCCGCTCTCAGCTTTCTTGGCCTCGGCGTTCAGCCCCCGACCCCAAGCTGGGGCAGCCTGCTCTCGTCGGGCAAGGACAACATCGAGATCGCCTGGTGGCTCTCGGTCTTCCCGGGCCTTGCGATTCTCGTCACCGTTCTTGGATACAATCTCCTGGGCGAAGGCATCCGCGATGCGCTCGATCCGAGGCAGCGAGAGTAGCTTTTATAATGAGAAGCAGAAAAAAATACATTTTTTTTGTTTTAGCGCTTTGCCTGTTTGCGATGATCCAGGTCGGCTGCTCTAAATCGCCGACACTTTCGGAGGCGCCGTCGGACGAAGAAGCAGTTACTGCGATAAAAGCATTTATTCAGACAACTCCTATTACCGCACTTTCGCCGATTCAAATTCTGGAAAAAGGAAAACGCGGGCAAAACGGCGCTTGGCCGTTTAAAGTCAAATTTACAGCTTCGAGGTTTATTAATTATACAAAACGAGAGGAGTTCGTTAAAGAAGCGACGTATGACATTTCCCGGTCTCAAAATAAAACGGGAAAATCTATGTGGGTGGCGGCAGAGGAAAAATAAGTCTCAGAACACAAACCATTTCAAGTGCTGAACAAGGGGGCAATGAATTATCATACCCCCTTTTTTATTCAACTGAGCCCGTCTGGGCACGGTAAATCTCAAAAGAGCATTTGGACATGGAAGAACAGAGCAAAATCCGCAGTTATGCAGTTCTTGTCCGATGTGATCCGTGTAACGTGCCGTTTTTAGAATAAAAAGCCATATCACGAATTCGCATTCTGTCCGGCCGCTCGCTTTGCCACGCTGGTCCGCTTTGCGGTTCGATGAGAGGGCTTCCCAGCCATGGCCGCTCTCATTACGGCGCAGCCACCACCGCGTTTTTTACTCCTCCGCGGCCTTATGCTGTTTAGCTATTTTTTTCCTGTTCGACCGGTACCTGCCGATGGCCTTCTCATGAGAACGAAAATCCTTTGAGAAAAAATGGCTGCCGTCTCCCTGTGCTACAAAGAAAAGATAATCCGTATTGTCGGGGTAAAGCGTGGCCAGGATCGAGCCCTCACCCGGGTTCGCGATCGGGCCCGGCGGTAGTCCTTTGTGCAAATAGGTGTTATACGGCGACTTTCGCTTGAGGTCCTGTGACGTTACCTTCGTAATCCACGCCTTGGTGCCGTAAACCGCCGTCGGATCGGCCTGGAGTTTCATGCCTTGCTTCAGACGATTAAAATAGACCGCGGCAATAAGCTTGCGCTCCGATGGCACCTTGGCCTCCTTTTCCACGATCGATGCAAGGGTGATGATTTGGTGCTCGGTGAAGCCCAGTTCCTTTGCCCGGTTTCGATAACTGTCGTTGAAAAACGCTTTGTAGCGCTGGACCATCTTCCTTGGAATGTCTTCCAGCTTAATGCCCTTCGGCAGGAAATAGGTGTCCGGGAACAGATACCCTTCGAGCGAATCGGCCTCGATACCGAGTGAATGCACGTATTCCTTGTTCTTCACCAGCTTGATGAATTCCTGCGGATCGGAGACGAGCGGCGTGCCGGAGAGCGTCCAACCGATCTGATAGAGGTTATACCCTTCCGGGATCACGACTTCGTACTCTATGATCCTGCCCTTGCGCAGGGCGCCAAGCACCTCCCACAGGCTCATATTCGTGCTCAATCCGTAGTACCCTACCCGCACCTTGCGGCTGATGCCTTCGAGCCTGCCGATGATCTCAAAGTAGCCCCGGTAACGGATGATGCCCTCTTTCTGGAGCGTCGTCGCGATCGTCTTGAAACTCATGCCTTCGGTTACCTGGACCTCTTTCCAGACCTTTTCTTTCGACGGAGGCACGAACAAGGCGAGATAGAAGTGGATGATGACGGTCAGCGCCGCAGTGGCGGCGAGGAACGACAGCCAGGGATTCTTTTTGATCCATTTCCGCGTTAGTCCCCCGAGACCTCGTTGTGACTGTTTTGTTTCTTGCTGACCCATAACCGGCAACCTCAACCTGTTTATCGTATGTACGATTGCATCATAGCTGCCCGGACCGCAGTATCCCGATCAGGATCCACATGCCCAAGAGAGCTGCAATAACATAACCTATCAGGCCGAATATTGGCAAGCCAAAAAGCAGGGGGCCCTGACCCGAGTGTATGATGATGGAAGACGCCACAATGATGGCCGCAGTAATGACGCTGAAGGACAGCCGGTTGCTCGACTTGTCTATGTCCCTGATCAGATGATGGAGTTCCTCGTGATGGACCTTGATCCGGATGTCGCCCTGGGTCACTTTCCTGAACGTCGCCTTGATCTGTCGCGGCAACAGTGCGAAAGCGTCGACAAACTCCGCCATGTTTTTTTTCATGTTTTGAGCGGCCCTGAACGGGTTCCGCCTGCGGCGCACGAGTTCCGCTACATAGGGTCGCGCCGCCTCGAAATAATTGAAGTCAGGATCAAGCTGTTTCAGGATGCCTTCGAGGGTAATGAGCGATTTATCCATAAGGTACAGATTGGAGGGCAGCTTGAGACGGTGGCGCAGCAGGATCTGGGTAACGCGGTCGATATAGGCGCCGAAATCTATTTGTTTCACCTGCATCACGTAGTACGGCTCGAGGAGTTCAGCAAGGTCCTCCTTCATTTCCCGTTGAAACTGCTCGATATCGACGGACGTGTCGGATAAAAAACCCAGGTCCACATACTGCCGTACGAGAGAATCATAATCATGGTTCGCCAGGGCGAGAAAAATGGACGCAAAATGCTCCATGTTCTCGTCAGTGACGCGCCCCATGATCCCGAAATCGACGAGACCAAGCCTGCCGTCGGCGAGCACGAAGATGTTCCCCGGGTGCGGATCGGCATGAAAGAAACCGTCCTGCAGCACCATCTTGAAAAATGCAGC
>JAJYKN010000207.1 GCA_021788515.1 Nitrospirota bacterium
TGATGAATGCAAATGCACGAGGCGCAGGACTGCCCTTGAGGGGATTCGAGAGCAGTGATGCAAAGCGCAACCGGGAGCAGGTTTATGAGGGGCTTTTTTTAGCAGAATGAAGTTCACGCGGCAACCGCAGACGTTCTGAGTGGAGCCCCCTCCGGCAGGGGCCGGGGGATTGCAAGTCGCGGGATTCATGACGGAGGGAACGACATGGAAGGCAAGCGCGTAAAAGACAGCAGTGTCACCATGGCCCAGATGATGATCCCCCAGGACGCGAACCCGTCGGGAAACGTGCACGGCGGCGTTGTCGTCAAGATCATCGACGAAGCCGCGGGTGTCGTAGCGGCCCGGCACGCGCGGAGCAACGTTGTCACCGCTTCCATCGACCGGATGGACTTCCATAATCCCGTGTTCGTCGGGGATGTTCTCTTCTTCAAGACGAGTTTGAATCTTGTGGGCCGGACTTCCATGGAGATCGGCGTCCGCGTGGAGGCGGAGAACCTCATCACCGGGGACGTGCGCCACGCCGCGTCCGCGTACCTCACCTATGTCGCGCTCGACCGGAACGGCAAACCGCGGGAAGTGCCCCCGCTCATCCTCGAAACCGAAGACGATCACCGCAGGAACCGTGAGGCTGTTTCGCGGAGACAGATCCGGCTCGCCGAAAAGAAGCGCGAAGCCGGGCGATAGAAAGCGTCTTCGGGTGCCGCCTCTTATTTTGCTATTATTCTCTTCGTGTGCACCCGTCCCTGCATGCGCCGTCCCCTTCGCAGAGAAAACGCCCGTGTTTCACATTGCCTCAACGACCCTCTGTTTCTTTGCTGTTTGACTTTTGAACAGGCATCTGGTATTTTTCATGTCCAAGCCGCATCAATGCCAAGACCTGCTGAAAGAAAGAAGTCATGACAATGAATCAAAACCGCATCGTGTTTACCCGTTTCCAGAGTGATGGCAAGGAAATGTTCAATGATATCTATTCCATTGATCCTGACGGACGGAATGAGACGAAGCTCACGATGAATCCCGGACCAAGGGGAGAATACGCGGATAATGCCGCTCCCCGCTACAACAAGGACAAGACCATGCTGGCATTCGTCAGCACAAAGAACAACCCGAACAAGAAGTTCAATATTTTCTTCCTGGACCTCGCTACCAGGAAAACCGCGCAGATCACGACGGGCAACCTCGACATCACGAGCGTTGATTGGGCGCCCGACGACAGCCGGCTTGTCTTTTCCTGCAAAGATGAAAGCGGGCTTCAGCAGGTCCATGTTGTGAGTATGGACGGAACGGGATTTACAAAATTGACCGAAGGCCCGGCCGAGCATGCGACCCCGATGTGGTCGCCCCGGGGAGAGCTGATCACGTTCGTAGAGCTCCTGCCGGGGGGCAAAGCGTCCCATGTCTGGGTCATGGATCCTCAGGGCAAAAACCGGGTGAAACTGACGAGTGGCGAGACCGAGCATTCCAACCCGTCCTGGTCGCCGGACGGATCCTGGGTCGTTTTTCGCTGCGACGAACCCGCGCCGCACCTTCGCAGGGTCAATGTCGATACCAGGGAGCTCGTTCTGTTCGAACCTCCGGCACGAGGCGTTGACTCCTCTCCCATATGGTCGGGGACTGAGATCGTATTTTCGAGCAACCGTGATTGGGAAGATGCAGACTCCGTATTCAATCTGTACAAGATGTCTTACACTGGCGAGAATTTACAGCGGATAACGACGAATCAAACATTTGAGTATTGCGGAGACTGGTAGGACTGGTAGTGTAGAAGCGATCTCGGATGGTCCGAAAAATCTCCTTCAGAATTCAGAAGCAACCGCAGCATCAGCGCAGCTCCGCACAACGAAAGAGCAAGATTGAAGAGGCGGCCCTCTGGGGTCTTTGGGCGTTCTCCGATTTATTTTAAAGAAGATAGGTAAGCTTCACAGTCAGGGAAAAGGAATGGGCACTGCCGTTATGGGGATAGATGATAGAGACTGGTACCGGGAAAAGCAGATCGACTGGGATCGGGGAGGGTTAAAAGAGAGAAATCCAAAACGCCGCCGCTTTCCCAAATACCTCTGGTGGATCCTCGCGGCCGTTCTCTTTATAGTTGCCGCTGCCCTGTTCCGGTTGATCCGCTTCACTGTTTATTAAACGTCACATTCGCGAAGTAACTCTCGGCCGACGTCCCGGTGTGCTGGGAGTTTATCTGGAGCCGCATCCCGGATACCGCAGGGGGTTCCCCGCCAAAGAGCTTCTTGTAATCCTCGTATACATTCCGGGTCTCGGTGATCCACTTTCCCGTCTCAGCCGGGCCGGACCGCACGACCACCACCTTGACGTGCATGAAGGGGACCGGCGACGTGTCCTCCATAAGACCCTGCGGTGCGCTCGTGTCCCAGATGTACGCGATGGACTTGGTTTTGGTGAATGCGACGAAGAGCTGGGCGGCCTGGTCGTCGGTTTTTGATTTTCTGAAATCGCCTCCCTGCGGCAGTTTCGTGATCTTCCATTTCCAGGTGAGGACCGGGTACTGCTTGAGATCGACGTGCAATTCCTTCTGCAGGGAAAAGGAGGTGTTTGCACTCCGCAGGCGCAAGGCGGCCCCGCCGTCGTCCTTGACGACCGCGAAGTCCGCTTTACCGGATTTTTCCTTGACCTCCCATCCGGCAGGTACGCCGGAGGCATTGACCGCGGACGAGAAGTCCGCGATCACCAACTGGTCTGCGGCCCAGACGGGGGCGGAACACATCAGGACAGCCGCCAATATACCCTTCCACTTTAACGCCAAAGATGACATAATCGCCTCCTCAGAAAAAAGACCTGGAATCTTTAGGGTCTTGCGGCATGACAAATCCTCTTTAAGAAAGCTTATCTTCTGAAAGCATTGGCCCTGCTCCCGTTGTTCCATGGGGGGAATATAGCATACTTTTTTGCCAACCTCCGGCATTATCTTCGCAAAGCAATCTCGACTTTATAAACAGGCGATGGAAAGAAGCTTTGACATATTCTTGCCTGGAGGGGTAAAATGCCATGTGGAATAGAGGAGCAGGGAATGGCTGCAGGTTACCAAAAAATTGTTGATCCGGGCGGGCCGGGGAACGAGAAAAAAAACATAGAAGGGCAAGCGGGGACAGGTGGCGACGACGCATGCAGGTGCAAGGAAACCGCGCACATGACGCCTCGTGAACTTCTGAAGCTCATGATGAGCGACCTTGCTTTCTGGAAAAAAAACAAAAAGGAATGATCGCGGGATCGCGTCGTGATTTTCAATACGAAATGAATGAAGCAGTTCTGAACGGAGAAATGATGAATGGGTGAAACACAGGTATTCCAGCCCCTCACGAGGGAAGATAAGATAACCGTTCTACTCTACCGCATCGGCATCGTGCTGTCCGCCATCATCATCAGCGCTCTGGCGATTCTCGTGACAACGGCTTCAGCTTCCGCCGCAGCAGGCGTCAGCCTGGCCACGGACATTCTTGCCTATGGCCTCTATATATCGGTCGGCATGAGCGTATTCTTTATTCATCTGTATGTAGGCGTTTTCAAAAGATACCTGAAAAACCTGTACTTCATCAGTCTCGGCTGTCTTGCCGTGCTGCTCTTCATCGGAAAAGGCTCCCCCTCCGCCGTTTTCGCGCACGGAGCGTACGGCCCGCTGCTTTTGCTGCCGATTGCCGGCTGCCTGGGCTTCGTGACCGCTAAAGAGGCTTTCTGCTTCAAGCTTTTTGAGGGCTACCTTCTTGCCATGATCATGCCGCTCTACCTGCTGATGGTCTCGGGCAGCTTCCTCTCGCGAGGGGGCGCGTCCTACGGCCTGATCCTGATCGCCGCCATGCTTGTCTTTTTCACCGTGCGAAAAGTATCCATGCCCCTTGCCTACGATATCGGCGACAAGTCCGCCTATCAATAAAACCTGAAAAGCAGAATGAAAACGTTGCTTCGACCCATCCGGATTCGGGAACTTCAGATCGATCCGCCGCTCCTTCTGGCGCCCATGGAAGGCCTTACCCACAGCTGCCTCCGCCAGATCATGTGCAATTTCGGCGGCGTCGGCCTTTTGTCCACGGAGATGCTCTCGGCAAAAAGGCTGCCCACGGAAAGCCCCAGTGTTTCCCCGTACCTGATCAGGACCGCTTCGGGAAAACCGCTCTCCTATCAGCTCCTGACGTCTCGTGCGGGCGAGATCGCCCGGGCCATCGACGTTCTGCATGGTGTTCAGGCGGATGCCATTGATCTGAACATGGGCTGCCCGGCCCCTGCGGTGGGCAAGTTCGGGGCGGGCTTTAGTCTGATGGAACAGCCGGAGGAGGCCCGCGCTATCGTGGCCGAGGCGCGGAAACGCACGCCGCTGCCGCTCACCGCAAAGATCCGGCTCGGCGCCGAACTGGACGAAGAGAAATTGCTGGTCTTTTGCACCATGCTCGAGGACGAGGGTATTGATATGCTCTCGGTGCACGCCAGGCTCAAGAAAGAGTCCTT
>JAJYKN010000208.1 GCA_021788515.1 Nitrospirota bacterium
ACCGCAGCACCGATGGAAATCGTCACCCGAAGGCCTTGAATGGCAGGGATGTCAGACTGCTCCACGAGTAACCGGCACCGGTTTGCCGTTGCAATAAGTTCATCGCCCTCGACGTTTGCAATTACCACGACATACTCTTCCCCGCCCCAACGGCAGACCACATCGAACGATCGCACGCTGTTCTGGAGCGTCCTGGCCACGATCTTCAAAACCTCGTCGCCAAGGTCGTGTCCGTATTTGTCGTTGATGTCCTTGAAGCGGTCGATGTCGATAAAGAGAACGCCGAAATGCCAGCCATACCGTTGCAATTCCTCGATGCGCGCATTCAGCGTGATCTCGGCGTACCGCCGGTTTGCAAGCCCCGTGACCGCGTCGACGTAGGCGAGACGTTCCAGCTCCGCCAGCCGCTCGAGGGCAACAGCAGCCGGTGTATTATCCGTAAAGGTCTCCACTCCACCGATCATCTCTCCCTGATCATCATAGATCGGGATGACCCGGATGGTAATCGGAACGCGGTGTCCGTCTTTATGGTGTAAAAAGAGCTCCTCATTCCGCTCTCTGCCGTCGTTCATGACGTTTTTCAAAGGGCAAATTGTCGTACACAGGCTGTGCCCGTCCTTGTCAACGTGCACAAGAATGTTGTCGCTGCAGGACTTGCCGACGACTTCCGTTGCCTTGTATCCGGTAATGCGCTCGGCGCCCTTGTTCCAGTACGTGATTGTTCGGTTCCGGTCGACGAAATACACGCCGTCATGCAGGTTATCGAGGAGTGTTTTGTAAAAGGAGTCGTCTTGGGCCATAGATAATAAATGATTACCGGGGACATTCCACGGTGCTCCTGTTTTATTTTTTGATAGCAACCGCATCAAGCTGCTGCAGGATCCGCTCGATCTTTTCCCGGATATGCTGTTTCCTGCCATTGTAGTGTTCCAGTTGCTGCACATCGCGGGTCGCCCGCGCAAGTTCTTCCTGAAGGTTATTGACGCGGGCCTTGAGTCCCTTATTCTCCGCCAACAGAGCCTGCACCCGTTTTTCTATGACCGCAAACCGGTCCTCAAGGTCTTTCACGGTTTCTTCACCATTGTCACGATGCCGCATCATTACTCCGCACCACGCTCCCGTACCTCATGGATTTTGAAACCGCTTAACGCCGTCATCCCCACCCGTGTCAACTCCCTGCCGTTGGACAAGCGGTGCAGACTCCGTGGGTTTATTGTAAATTCTTTTATACTCTGCATAGTTCCGCAAAACCTTTTTTACATATCCCCGGGTCTCGGAAAAAGGGATGGACTCGACAAAGGCGTCGCGCTCACCATGATACTCGTTGTTGGCAAGCCACGATGCCACGGCCTCGGGTCCGGCATTATATGCCGCCGCGACCAGGAGCGGATCACCCTTGAAGCGCTTCATCAATTGGCTGAGATACCACGTCCCGATGTTGATCGCCGTATCGGATTCGAAGAGCTTCGCACTATCAAAGCCCCGCAGCTTGATCAGCTGCGCCGCCCGCTTCCCCGTCGCGGGCATCACCTGCATGAGTCCACGCGCCCCTGCAGGGGAGAGCGCCTCGGTGCGGAACTGGCTCTCTTGCCGGATGACGGCGGCGATGAAGAAGGGATCCTGTCCGTATTTCCGGGAATAGGTTACAATGCTGTCCCAGTAGCCCTGCGGATAAGCCAGCAACCACAAGTCGTTGGTAATCCACGTCGCCGGCGCTTCCAGATAACGCTTATAGTTCCGGAGCACGAGCAAAAGGGAGTCGTGGTAATCACCCAGTTCGAAAAAAGCCTTGCTCAACCCGAGGAGCATGCCTCGCTTCCTGGGCAGCCTGTCCTGCAGTGCCCGCAACTCTTTGGCCGCCTCTTTCTTCATGTCCAATTGCATCAATTCGAAGGTCTTCCGGAACGAAGGGTCGGTTGACAAGATCCGCTTTGTCTCTTCCGTCCATATCGGCGGACCGTCGTCGGTCTCGAAGCTGTTTGCGGGGTCTTCAGCACAGGGTAACTCGGCGCATGCCGGAATCACCTCAGCAGTAACCGTGTCGGCCGTTGTCAGCGCAGCATCCTCAGCCGCGAGGCGGGCCTTTCGCTCCGCAGCGCGATTTCCGTAATAGGTGTAGGGGCCCCTTTTCAGGACCAGTTCGTAGAACTCGATTGCGCCTGACAAATTTCCTTGTTTTTCCGCGACCCTGCCCTGCCAGTAGAGCGCCTGGTTCACGAGGAACGACCGGGGATAGCGTTTCACCAGTTCCTGCAAGGCCTGACCGGCTTTATTATACTCACCAACGGCATAGAACGACCAGGCTTTCCACCAGATCGCGCTGTCCGCGAATCTGCTGTCGGGATATTCCTGCACCAGACGCCCGTAATACTGAAGCGCGTTCTTCATATCGCCTTCTTCACGGAAAATATTTCCCGTGTGAAACAACGCGTCATCGGCCCAGTCGCTGTCGGGATAGGCATCGAGGAGCTTATGAAAATTTTTTATTGCCCGGTCCCAGTCTCCGAGCTTGCTGGAGGATTTCCCGGCCCAGTACAATGCTTCCGGCGTTCGCGGATCAGCCGGATTCTCCTGGGCCATCTTTTCAAGAATGGCCGCGGCCTCTGCCCGTTTCCCGATATTGAACAGCGATACGCCGGCACGGAACTGCGCATCCGCCCGGTTCGGAAAGGAAGGTACCCGGTCGAGCAGCTTCAGGAATGTCACCGCGGCTTTGTCATACTGATTCGACAGAAAGAGGTTTTTCCCTCGCTCGTAGAGTTCACTGGCCGTGAAATCGGGTACATCCGCCCCCGCTTTTTTCAAGTCCCGCAGCCCCTGTTCCACTTCCTGGTCCGCAGGCGTGCCCGGATAGTTCGTCCAGATGTCCCGGTACGCGAGAACAGCGCGCTCCGGCTGGGCTCCGGCAGTCAATGCCCGCGCTAATCCCAGGCCGGCAGCGGGCGCAAGATCATCCCTCGGGTAGTCCTCCAGAAATTTTTCGAATGCATCGATCGCCTGAAGATAGGCATTGGACGCAGAGAGGGCAAGACCGCAGCGGTATGCCGCCTGCGCGGCAAGGGAACTTTTGGGTCGCTTTTCCAGCACCACCTGGTAGAGGGCCGCGGCCTTACTATACCGAGCCCGGGAGTAATGGTATTCCGCCAGCAAAAAGACGGCATAGTCCGCGAGTTCCGGATATTCCTCCTGCACGCGGAGCATGGCGGCATCGGCCTCGGAGGCTCGATCAAGCTGGATCAGAACTTCTTCAGTCACAAACAACGCGCGCCGGTACCAGATCGTGTCGGGATATTGATCAATAATTTCTCGTGATACCAGCAGGGCGCCGTCGTAATTGCCGGTCTTATAGGCATCAAGCGCGGTTTTCAGGGCCAGCTCAGGGTCTGGAAGAGCGGAGTTCGCTGTAAATTTTTTCGTAAATGACTTTGACGCGCGGTGCGACAGGCCGGCGCTTCCGGCAAGGTCGCCGGGAGCAGGCTTCCGCGCAGCGCAGGAGGCCAGGAAAAGGAGCATAAATACCAGGGCGACCTTTTTAGAAAACAGCATGGGAATCCCTAACCATATGAGGTTTCATGCACGCCAATACGCACTTGTCTACATAATATAGGGTGCAATAGGTCATGTCAATAGAAGTTAATGAGCAGCAACCAGAAGGAAGGCGATCCGGCAGAAAAGAAGGAAAAGCGCAGACAAGCCTGTTGCATAAATCCATTTTGCGCTTCGACTGGCTCAGCACGAACGGGGACCGGTTCCTACTGTCAGTCAATGGCTGCCCCGTTCGGCCTGAGCGTGTCGAAGGGCAAAACACTTTCTTACGTCCGGTTCTTCATAAACGCCTGTTGCAATGAGCTGATATCCGCTTGCGGTTTCTCTGTTTTTTTTCGCTGCTGCTGTTGCCGGGGCTTCTCCGGATTTTTCTTGAGCGACAGCGAAATCCTCTTTCTCTTCACGTCCACTTCGAGCACCGTGGCCGTCACCTTCTGGTTGACCTTCACCGCTTCGTTGGGGTCTTTTATATAGCGGTCCGAAAGCTGGCTGATGTGGGCGAGACCGTCCTGATGCACTCCGATGTCGATGAAGGCGCCGAATGCCGTGATGTTCGTCACCACCCCGGGAAGCTTCATGCCCGGGTGCACGTCCTCGATCTTTTCAACGCCATCGGCAAAGCTGAAGGATTCAAACTTCTCACGGGGGTCCCTGCCCGGCTTCGCGAGTTCCGCCATAATGTCCTTGAGCGTCGGCAGACCCACGGTATCGGTAACGTACTTAGTAAGGTCGATCTTTTTTCGCAGCTCTTCCTTCCTCATGAGATCGACGACCGAGCACCGAAGGTCCCGCGCCATGGCATCGACAATATGGTAGCTCTCGGGATGGACCGAGCTCGCATCGAGCGGGTTTTGGCCGTCGCGAATCCGCAGAAAGCCCGCGGCCTGTTCGAACTTCTTTGGCCCGAGTTTGGGAAC
>JAJYKN010000209.1 GCA_021788515.1 Nitrospirota bacterium
GGAGCCCGGTAAATACGTGGACCATATTTTCGGGGAGCATGAAGCCGGCGGCACAAACTGGATGTACATCTCCGGCGTCCCCTTCGAACAGCTCGATTTTCCGACGAACGTGCCGAACAAACCGCCGATCGAGCTCACCAAGGGCTTCCTGTCATCGGTCCCGCTCGTGTTCACGATCTGGCCGGCGCTCTTCGGCATGTGCTATGCGGCGCTCAAACACCGCGACGAAGCGGATAACGACAAGCCCGCGCAGAAGAAGGAGGAAAACAAATGAGCAACGGCTATGCTGTTCATCAAGACAACTTCCGGTCCTGGTTCATGGACAAACTGCTGATGGGCATGTCCTGGCCGGAATACCTGAAAACGCTCATCACGCCGTTCAACGTGATCGCTGCGATCGTCCTGAGCGTGGGACTTCCGCTCATCGCCATCCGGTTCGTCCAGGGACTCGCATCGGTGACCCATGCGTCGAACGATTATCCCTGGGGCATTCTGCTCGGATGGGGGCTCTTTTCCGGCGTGCCGCTTTCGGCAACGGGGTTCGTCATGGCCACGGCCTACTACATCTTCGGGTTCAAGCGGTACCACTCGCTCGTGCGGCTGGGCGTGTTGACCGGTTTCCTCGGGTACCTCTTCGCCGTCATCTATCTCTTGACCGACCTCGGCAGGCCCTGGCGGATCTACTACCCCATGATGGTCGGCTTCGGTACGGCCTCGGTCCTGTTCCTCGTGGCCTGGCATGTGGCGACCTATCTGACGGTCCAGCTCCTCGAGTTCAGCCCCGCGATCCTCGAATGGCTCAAAGCGCAGCGCGTGCGCAAGTGGGCCATGATGATCACCATCGGCATGACCATCGCCGGCATCATCCTCTCGACGCTCCATCAGTCGGCCCTGGGCGCCATGTTCCTGCTCGCGCCGGGCAAGATGCACCCGCTCTGGTACTCGCAGTATTTGCCCGTGTTCTTCCTCTCTTCGAGCATCTACGCGGCCCTCGCCATGGTCATCGTCGTCAGCACCCTCTCCGCCAGGTTCCTGCGGGACAAGACGGACGGGAACTTCCTCGGCAATCTTGACAACCTGACGATCGGGCTCGGCACGGGCGCTTCCGTGGGGATCTACGTTTATTTTGCTCTGAAAGTGATCGGCGTCGCGCACGACGACAACTGGAACCTGCTGAACACGGGATACGGACACTGGTTCCTCGTTGAAATGCTCGTGTTCGTGCTGCTGCCCGGACTGATCCTGTCGCTGGGCGTAAAAAAACGAAGCAGCGCAATCGTCCGCATCGGCGCCTTCTTTGCCGTATTCGGGATCATCGTAAACAGGATCAACGTATCCACGGTGGCTTTCAACTGGAATCTCCAGGATCATTTGCATCACATCATTCCCCCGTGGAAAGAGGCCGCCATCGTCCTGGCGATCGCGATGCTGCACATCCTTATTTTCCGGTGGATCCTGAACCGCATGCCGGTGCTGCGCGAGCATCCGGACTATCGGAGTTCGCATTGATCGGTAAAAACAGTGCCTTCTTCCAGGGGTGTCCGACGTGAAGAAAAAGCCACAGATGCCGCGGTCCGAGAACAATAATACTCCGCCGCTCGTGCACGAATCCCGGCCTTACTTCGTACGCCGGACGCCCCGCTGTTCAAGGGGGGCGTCATGAAGGGACCACGAGGAAGCACCTGTATGCTGATTCTGCTCTCCATCCTGTTCGTTGCTTCCGGCGTCGCCGCCGGAACGACAGACAGGCTGTCCGAGGAGCAAGAGCGCTGCCTGGAGTGCCATGCAAAGCCGGGGATCATCAAGGTCTTTCAGAACAACGAATCGCTGGATGCCTTTCTCGATCCCAATACGTTCCACGCCTCGGTCCACCATGCCCTGGCATGCACGAGCTGCCACACTGATTTTTCCGGCGGACTGCATCCGGAACGCCAATTTAAAAGTATCCAGCAGTACCGCATCAAGTCATCGATCATCTGCAGGCGGTGCCACGCCGATGACCAGATCAGCAAGCATACCGTGCATACCGGCGTTCTGAACACCGGGAAGCCGCCTGTCTGCACGAACTGCCACGGCTCCCATGGGATCGTCCGTATCTCGGGGAAGGGAGCGTTCACGAATGAAGAGCAGTACTGTATGAAATGCCATAACCGCCCGGTCGCGATGCATTTGAAGAACGGCGAGCGCCAAGCCCTCGTCGTGAACACCCTGTCACTGAAGATGTCGGTCCATGGAAAGCTCAGCTGCTCGGATTGCCATTTCGGATTTTCCTCGGAAGAGCACCCGGAACGCATGTTCAGGACGGGAAGAGATTTTTCGCTTGCTTCGTCGGAAAGCTGCAGGCGCTGTCACTTCGACAAATACACCAAGACGCTGGAGAGCATTCATTACACCATGCTGAGCCAGGGAAAGCTGAATGCCCCGGTTTGCACCGACTGCCATGGTTCCCACGAGGTCGCCCCCGCGGGCAAAGAGCGGACCGCGAGCGCCAAGCGGTGCCAGCGCTGCCATGCCCAGGAGTACGACAAGTATGCGAAGAGCGTTCACGGCAAGGCGCTTTTCAACGACCACAATCAGGACGCGCCCGTGTGCGCGGACTGCCATACGGCCCATACGATCGAAGATCCCTTTTCCCTCGATTACCGCGAGCGGATCCCGGAGATGTGCAGCAACTGCCACGGGAAGACGGAGATCGTCGGCAAATACGGACTGTCGACGAATGTGGTCAAAACCTATTTGTCCGATTTTCACGGTATTACGCTGGGGCTCTACAAGATGCAGAAGGGTGCGGGCGCAAAGCCCCGAAAGCCTATTGCGGTCTGTACCGATTGCCACGGCACGCACGGCATCAGCAGCGTGCGGGGATCCGATGCCGCCTCAGTCAAGAGCAATCTGCTCAAACGCTGCCAGAAGTGCCATCCCGACGCAAATGAGCACTTCCCCGATGCCTGGCTCTCGCATTACGAACCGAGCCTCAAGCGGTCGCCCTTCGTATTTATCGCCGGGTTCGTGTACCAGCTCTTTATTCCGCTCATCGTCATCGGTTTTGTACTGCAGATCCTGCTGCACATCTGGCGCTATGCAGTCAACAGGTAGGCCGGAGGGAAAAGGAGGTCTTTCATGAAAACGCGCTACCGGCGGTTCAGCACCGCCAGGATCATCGAGCATTGGCTGCAGCTGATCACCTTCAGCGTGCTGGTGGTGACGGGGCTGTCCCAAAAATTTTACACCCTCGGTCTTGCTCAATGGTTCATCATGCACCTGGGGGGCATTGACATGGTGCGCCTCGTTCACCGCGGCACCGGCATTCTCTTTTCCCTTGCCGTTGCGCTGCATATCGGGGCGGCGGCCGTCGGCATCGTCTACAAGCGATGGCAGCCTTCCCTGATCATTACGAAAGACGATATCGCGAACGCCATTCACAACGTTAAATACTACCTGGGCAGCGAGAATTATCCGGCAATGAGCGGGAAGTACAACTATACGCAGAAGTTCGAGTACTGGGGCATCCTGACGGGCGGACTCCTCATGGTTGCGACCGGCGCGGTCCTCTGGCAGCCCCTGATCGCCACGAGGTTCGTGACCGGCGAGATCATCCCCGCGTCAAAGGTCCTTCATACCAACGAAGCGCTCGTCGTTTTTCTCATCATCGCCGTCTGGCACATCTACAACGCCATATTCAGCCCCGGCGTGTTCCCGCTGAACACCAGCATCTTTACCGGGTATCTATCGAGGGAACGGATGGCCCACGAGCATCTCCTGGAGCTTGCCCGGATCGAGCATTCGACCCCGGAGGAGATGCGCATGCTGCACCCCGAGGAGTGCCCCTTCGAGGTTATGCCGCGGAGCGAAGGACCGGCCGATCCGCCAAAGGACCCGTGACTAAGACAGCACCTATCTTTTTAAGCATACTTGATATATACTTTCTCCATGGCTGAGCACACGGGCAGTTTGCGCAGGCGCATAACCCTGACCATCATCACGGGCATATCCGTCATATTGCTTACGTTCGGCGTCGCCAGTTACTATATCATCCACCAGAACATCGACCACTCGTTGAATGAAAAACTGGCCCACGCCCATCTTATCGGGAACAACATCGACACTATCATCAAAGACAATATCAACCGGCTCTACGACATATCGATCTCCGGCAAGGTTGACCTGCAGGACAACGATTTCGGTCCGGAGCGGGAGGCCATCAGGACGGCCTACCGCTACTCGATCTTTGCCGACGGCATCTTTCTGCTGGACCTCGGCGGGAACGTGCTCCTGAATTACCCGGCGCGGATCAGGGATTCCGCGATCAATGTGCTGAGCATCGAGCCGATCAGCAGAATCCTCGCCCAGCAAAAGCCGGTGGTCTCGAATGTCTACACCATGGAACCCACGGGCAGGAAGGTCTTGTTCGTCCTCGTTCCGCTGAAGGACAAGCGCGGCAGCACCGTCGGGAT
>JAJYKN010000210.1 GCA_021788515.1 Nitrospirota bacterium
CACGCTCCTTCTTGATCGAAGAGATCAGTTCCCGCTGGACGCGGGGTTCGATCTCCTCCAACGTATCCGACGCGTGTTCGGTCTCCAGTTGATTAAAAATTGCGAGCCGCTGTTCTCCGCTCAACTCTTCCAGAATGTCCGCGAGATCAACCGGCTGGATCTCCGTAAGCTTCTCCTTCAGCACGTTAAGCTTGACGTTGCCCTTGAAGCTGTCAATATGTCCCGGCAGCGGCTGGACATAGGACCAGGAAAGAGTCTCCTTGTTCATGAGCCCTGTGCCTCCGAACAACAGTTCCATAAGGGATTTCAGGCCGAGCCGTTTAAATAAGGCATATCTGCTGAAATCAACGTCGGTTACGTAAAGCACCCTGTTGCGCAAGGCCAGCTTGACATCGTAGACTACATCAATCTCATTGTCGTCCATATCGAGGACTTTTTTGTCCAAGACATGATCATTCAAAAGTACCTGAGATTCTGCAGGTTCGCCTTCGAATTGTTCTATAACTTCGAGATCGACGATGGTCCGCTTCTCATTAACATACACCACCCGTTCCCAGGGGACTAGCAAGGGTTTTCGTCCAAAAGGGCGATGAACAATAAAATGAGTTGCGAACGGGAGTTTACCCTGTTCAACAATGACGATATCCCCGAGCTTTCCGATCTTCTTGTCGCCGTTGAGCACTTTCGTGCCGATTAGATCGCTCAGAAAAAATACTGCGTCGACGGTCTCCTGTTTTTTTTCTATCGAGGTGTTCATGATGCGCCTCCTTTATTTCAGCAAGGTAATAAATTTATAGAGCGATAAGCCTATCAGAGTGAAAAGATAGAGCCGCAATAACAACAGAGAAAGCTTTACCCACCTGGACATCTCTATTGTGGGGGTTTCGTACTTTTTATTTATCTCTCGGATTTTCGCATAACTATTTTGGAAAAGACTCTTTATCATGGCTATTCTCCTCAATTATTTAAATATGTCCGGGAACAGGGTGCTGACGCCGTACATCGTGGAAAGCGCGATAATGACGACGACAATGCCGATGTTTACGATGTTCTGCCACCGCGTGTTGACATAGTCGCCCATGGTCTTTTTGTCATTCAAAAGCAAAATCAGAAAAACCAGGGCGGCAGGCAGCAGGGTCGTGGCGATGACCTGGACGAAAAGCGTGATCAGAACAAGGGGAGCGCCAGGGATCAGCACGACAGTTCCGGCCAGCAACAGGTCAAAAAAATAGTATGCATAGAACCAGGGGGCTTCCCTGACCTTGTTGTTAAGCGAATGAGCCCAGCCGAATACCTCTCCGAATGCCCAGGAACTCGCCAGCGAAATGCAGATCGCCCCAAGCAGACCGGCATCGAAAAGACCAATGGCTATAAGCGTACCGATGGTCCTGCTCGTGGGCATAATCGTCGAAGCCGCCACCGCAGCATCGTCCACAGGCACGCCGTTCAGCAGCTTTCCGCAAACTACGATCAATACCGTTGCTACGACGACCGTCAGGAGCGCGCCGATTGCGGTATCGATTTTACCGTTCCTGATGTCCTTCTCACGAAGTCCTTTGTCCACGACCGAGCTTTGCTGGAAGAACAGCATCCAGGGCGCGATGGTCGTGCCGATATTGGCCATCAGGAGAAAGAACAGCTCATTTGTAAATCCGCCGGGCGGAAAATGCGGGACCAGGCTATTGTAGACAATGTCGTTCACCGAAGGATGCACCATAAATGCGGCAGGAATGTAGATGAGATTGAGCCCGCAGAACAGCAGCGCGATCTTCTCCCAGGTCCAGTAACGACCGGTGAAGATCATGGCGCCCATGATGATCCAGCAGATCAGGACCGTCAGAACAGCTGGAATATGGAAGATGCTCAAGGCCGCAGTCATGCCGATGAACTCGGTGATCATGGTCAACCAGTCGGTCAGGACCAGGTCCAGCAAGGAAAACCAGCCCCAGGTGCGGCCGAAGGCCGAGAAAATCGCTTCTGCATGGCCTCGTTTCGTGACCGCGCCCAGGCGTACCGTCATCTCCTGAACGTAATAAGCGACCGGACCCAGGAGTACAAGGAACCATAACAAATGCATTCCATACTTCGCACCTGTTGCGGTATAGGTAGTGATGCCGCCTGCGTCGTTGTCGGCAACCATCACGATAATTCCGGGGCCGGCTGTGAGCAAAAAAAGCCGTATCGACTTGGCGAACCGACGGTATTGATAATAAAGCTTGGTAAAGATGTTCATGGTACGTTCTCCTTCCGGTTGAACTAAAAAATAAATACCGGCTGACGTGCGGCAATTCGGGCATTCCGGTTCAATCCGGGTTGCCTCCTGTGGATGACCGAGGCGCGCAATGAACAGGCACTTGCACTTTTCCTTTTCAGCGCGCATCTCCTTATGTTCGTGTAATTATTAGCAGGGCCATCGTCCATTGACATCACCTCCTTATTTATGTGGGCAGCTCATTTACAATCTCATGGTTAAACCGGCAAGAAGCGAATAGTTCGTCGCAGGTTCTGTCAGGCCGTATTTCAGACCCAGGTCAAGGTCAATAGTGTCTTTAACCGAATAGACAACACCTCCGAGAATAAAAACCGGGTCTGTACTCAATTGTTTGTCCTCGTTGCGGTCAACGCCGAGATCAGCGACCAGTTTGAGGTTCTCGGTAAGCGTCCTTACCACGGCAAGAGACGCATGCCAGAGATCGCATCGATTATTTTCCGTGTTTTCATTCCGTTTGTAGCCAAGGTTCACATGAAAAGCCCAAGGCTCCATCTCTTTGGTGATGATAAGGAACGTTGTGTAGCCGACTTTTCCTGAACCCAACCCCTTGCCGTCATCACCGATCGGAATGCTGGTCCCCGGTTTTAGTGCTAAGCTGAGGCCGTCTTTTTCATACAGACGCCACTTGACTTCCAGAGTTGTATCGGACCACCCTTCCGCGTCCTGAGTAATAACGCCGTTTTTCCTGACATTGACCCAGATATACGGTACGCTAAGAACAGCGTCAATACTGTCCACGACACCATAGGTCAGAATGCTGTTCTCCTGGCCTCCTGTTTCTTTGATAGCCACACCCGCAATAGTCTCTTTTTCATAGTCATACTGCCCATTCAACTCAAATTGGAACTTTCCTTTTCCCTGCGTGCCGGCATCGTCCGTAATAAGCGGGTGCATGGCCAATACTATTGACGGCATGCAAAGAATAGAGCAAATCACCAGAAGAGGCATAGCTTTTTTAAAATCAATTATTGATTGAGAACCGGGAAACTGATGAGCCCAGGACTGTCCAGACGCAGCTTTAGAAGACGAAGCGACGCGAACCGCCATGAGCCTCAGAAGTTGCCGAGAAAGCGAAATGATTTCGATGAAGTCCATTATCCGTACCTCCGCTGTTTAATTGCACGTGAGCAAAAAATGCCCACGAACCATGCAGGCGTGCTGATTCTGCATAGTACAGGGAGCGTTATCGGAAATAACGGGAAGAAGAGGACAGAGGTTAGGAGGAGAGGGACATGATGGAGGCGAGCAACGAACGGACCCTTCCTTTCGTTATTCCCGAAAGCTTCGAGATGGTTATCTCATATATGGTATACATGCTACTTGGGCCACCGTCCATTGACATCACCTCCTGACTTTTTGGATTTTTACCGAAAATATTACAACACAAACAACTCTTGGCGGTGCTTATACCAGACTACAAAAAGCATGTCAAGCTTTTTCCTAAAAAGCAGTGATTTATTTTTATCACCGACCCTGTCGAAGCGCCATGAGAGCCGGTCGGCGCGAAGAAACCCGTGCAAAGGTAAAACCATGTTGGTCATGCAGGGCGAAAAACCCGCTCCGCTCAAACGCGCACTGCGCCACACATCGTCGCAGAGCGCACCGCTTCGCATGAGGAGGCTCGGCTCCGTCACCACGGCTTCTCCACTTCGCTCCGCTTGGCTCCGCGCACTCCGCGAACATCCGCTCCGATGCGCTTCGCCCGCTACGCTCCGTTCCGTACGCCGTCCTGCCTTCGCCTCGCATTTTTTTATTTAGTGACAGGGACTGCTCCGCGTAAACGCGGACTTCGCCAAGGTGCGGCGAAGACCGCACGCTTCGCAATCGGTGGCCGGACATCCGCAGCAAGGCAGGGGACGCCTTCCTGCGGCTGACCGGCAGCTGAGAGGCTTGATAGAACCAAGAGCTTTATCATAGCGCTCCGCTTCGCTCTGCTTACTTGCCGGCAGGCGCGGCGTAGCGGCCGCGCGGCGGTAAGACCCACTCATTCAATACAATCTTGACCGCCAAGAGCGAGGCAAAATCGACGGTATTCCCGCCACCTGGTATCGCTATCGACGAACTCGCCGGGCACCGGATGCGTCGCCGCTTTGCGACCGATCGCACCCGACGCCCGGCTCGCAGCCACCGACGACAAACC
>JAJYKN010000211.1 GCA_021788515.1 Nitrospirota bacterium
GAGGAAAACGGGCCAGTTGATCCCTATGGAGGAGTTGCAGGATCTGGTCAAAACCCTCGATGAACATCTTTTCCTCGACAATGATCGGTTTAGAAGCCTGGCAGCAAAAGAAATTTCCGAATTTCTCGGCAACCCGGTGAGAAAAATGCGCCATGCCGGCTCGAGCTACCCGGCGGAGTCAGGGAAGCTTCGAGAAAAACTGCGTTCCTTTTTCCGCCCCGAAAACGGTGGTCCCGGTTTTCCCGGCGTTTCGGGAGAAAACTCGCGGAAAATGGTCGGTCTTGTTGCGCCCCATATCGATCTCAACGCAGGCGGCGCCTGTTTTGCCCATGCCTATAAACCGGCGGCCGAAGCTTTGGTTCCAGACACCTGGATAGTACTGGGAACAGGGCACGACCTTGTAGAAAACTGCTTCGCGCTGACCGTTAAGGATTTCGAAACGCCGCTTGGCACAGTTGCGTGCGATAAGGAAATCTGTGACGAACTGCTCCGCCGAACGCCTTTCAATCTACGTGCAAGCGAATATAATCATCGGACTGAACATACGATAGAATTCCAGGCGGTATTTCTTTCTTTTGTGCAGCCGGGAGCACGCATAGTTCCGATTCTATGCTCCTTCGGCGCCGAGCGATGGGACTTGTGCAGCAACATGGTCGATGACTTCGCCCGGGTCCTCGCCGAGATTGTCTTCGCAAGCAAGCATTCGGCGGGGATAATTGCAAGCGTGGACTTTGCCCATGTCGGTCCTCGCTACGGAGACAGATTCAGGCCGCATGAGAGGATGATCGAGGAGAATCTTTCCCTCGACGGTTCTCTTTTGAAACTGCTCGAACAATGCCGCGCGGATGATTTCATCGGCAGGATCAACCGCGACTCGAACAGCCGAAAGATATGCGGGGTCGCTCCCCTCTACACGATGGCCAAGGCCCTCGAGGGGCGCGCACAGGGAAAGACGCTGCGCCAATCTCATGCGGTCGTCGATGAACAGGGCTCTTTCGTCACCTTCGCGAGCATGGCCTTTTACGAAGGAATGGACAGGAACTGATGCCGGGCGAAAACAATGGACCGACAGTTGCAATTGAGACACTGGGCTGCAAGGTCAACCAGTATGAAACCTCGTATTTTCTCGAAGTTCTGAAGCAGGCAGGCTACAGGCCCGTTTCCTTTCGAGAGCACGCCGACATCTATATCATCCACAGTTGCGCGGTGACAGCCAAAGCGGGAGCGCAGACGCGGCCACTGCTGCGCAGGGCGCGGCGCGCCAATCCGCACGCCCGGATAGTAGCCGCCGGATGTTACGCTCAACTGGATGGAAACCGCATAGCGCGCGAGGGGCTTGCGACCCACATTCTTGGAAATCCGGGAAAATTCGACCTTATCGAGTGGCTGCGCCGCCCCGGCAGCTTCGCACAACCCTGCCTGGCGCTCGATCCCGGACCCCGTTGCCACGCGGAATTTGAAATTTCGCCCGTCTCGCGCATGCATACGGGTCGAACCAGGGCCGTGCTGAAAATCCAGGACGGATGTGATTCCTTTTGCTCCTACTGCGTGGTGCCTCTTGTGCGCGGGAAAAGCCGCAGCCTTGCGCCCGCGCTCGTCCTAGAGCAAGTACAAGAATTGATGAAGGCGGGCCACGGGGAAATTGTGCTTACGGGCATCCATCTCGGGAAATGGGGAAAAGACCTGCTGCCGGCGCAAAGCCTGTCGGATTTGCTCGAAATGATCGCTTCGGGCGGTCCCCAGCCCCCGCGCCTTCGACTCAGCTCGATCGAACCCGAGGAATTCGATTCGCGGATGTTGGAGGTGGTTTCATCGGCGCCGTGGATTTGCCGCCACTTCCATATTCCGTTGCAAAGCGCAGACCCGGTAATCCTTGCGCGCATGCGCCGCCCGTATGGTCCCGAATATTACGCCGATCTTGTCGGCCGCCTTCACGCGGCTTTTCCCGGAGCGGCGATCGGCGCCGACGTGCTCACGGGGTTTCCTGGAGAAAGCGAAAAACAGTTTGAAAATACGCTCGCATTTATCGAAAAACTGCCTTTGAGCTATCTCCACGTATTTCCTTTTTCGCCTCGTCCCGGGGCCGCGGCCGCCGACTTTCCCGGCCGCATAGAGGGAGATGAGCTGAAGCGGCGCGCGGCGGTCCTCCAAGCGCTGGGCAGGCGAAAAAAGCGGGCTTTCCGCGAAAGCCTCATCGGGCAATGCCTCGATGTTCTCGCTGAAAGCGAGGTCCGGCCCGGCCTGTGGGAAGGGCTCTCCAGCAACTACGTAAAGGTGTTTTTTCATCCGGGCGAAGACTTTTGCCCCGGAAAACCGGTCCTGGTGAAGGTGAACGGCTTCCGGGGAGAAGATCTCGCAGGGACAGTGAAGAGTGAAGAGTGAGGAGCAAGCTTCCGGCCTCCGATCAGGAATCGGCACTCACCGATCAATTCACTGCCTGCACGGCCGGGCCTCAGTGGGTGAAAAGATCCCGGTAGAGCGTGCGCATGTCTCTTTTTAAGACTTTTCCGCTTGGCGTTTTGGGCAGCTCCCGGCAAAACACCACCGCTTTGGGAACTTTGAAAGCAGCCAGTTCCTTTTTGCAAAGGTCCACGATCTCCTGCTCGGTTATCTCCCGGCCGCTTTTAGGGACCACAACGGCAGTGACCGCTTCCACCCATTTCGGATGGTTCAAACCGATAACCGCAACCTCCTGCACGCGGGGATCTTTGTAAATCACTTCCTCCACCTCGCGAGTGGAGACATTCTCCCCTCCGGTCTTGATCATGTCCTTTTTGCGGTCAACGACGCTCACATAGCGGTCCTCGTCCAGAACGCCGACGTCCCCGGAATGAAACCAGCCGCCCCGCATCACCTCTTCGGTCTTGTCGGGCTCCTTGAAGTACATCATCATGGCGTGCGCCCCTTTGCCGCAAATCTCGCCCGGACAGCCTACATCTTCGACGGCTTTACCGGTCTCGTCTTCGAGGCGCGTTTCCATGTTCAGGCCGCCCATGCCGGCCGATCCCAGTTTCTTCAGAGCGTCTTTGGCCTTTAGAATGGTATGATAGGGCGCAAGCTCCGTCTGGCCGTAGTAGTTGTAAACCCGGGCATCGGGAAATTTTTCCAGAAGTTCTTTAAGGATTTCGACCGGCATAATGGAAGCGCCGTAATAGCACTTTCTGAGACTGCCGAGGTCATATTTGGCGAATTCCGGATGCCTCAGCATGCCGATCCATACGGTAGGCGGGGCGAAAAACATCGTCGCCTTGTGCTCGGCGATGCTTTTGAGGATCATGCTTATGTCCGGCTGGACAAGAACGTTCGTGGCGCCGAGCCAAAAGATGGGAGTCATGAAAACGTCGCGCTGAGCGCAATGATAGATCGGCAGGGCGTTCACATTGAGATCGTCTTCAGCGTACCCGCCGTCCACGATTGCGCCCATGTACTCGGCCATGAGCGCCTGGTTGTTCAGGATCACGCCCTTGGGAAGCGATTCGGTGCCGCTCGTATACGTCATCTGGCAGGGGTCTTCGATGTGCAGGACGACGTCCGGCTCAACCGGCGAACCCTTTTTATACCAGGCGTCGAAATCCAAAAACCGCCCGTCCACCGGTGGTTCGCCGCTGCCCTGGCCGGACCAGATGAGGGTTTTCACTCCCGGCATATCGGCCAGCACGTCTTTTACCAAGTCGTAGAGAGCATCTTCGACGATGAAAACCTTGCTTTCGGAATGGTTGATGCAAAAGGCGATATCTTTTCCGCGCAGCATGTAATTGATCGCCAGGTAGATGGCGCCTGCCTTGCAGCAGCCAAACCACGTCAAAACATGGTGGATGGTGTTGTGGGCCAGGATCGCCACGCGGTCGTAGCGCTCGACGCCAAGATCGATGAGGCTGTTTGCGACCCTGTTGCACTCCTCTTCGAGGGCGCGGTAGGTCAGGGTCCTGCCTCCGAAAACAAGCGCGGGCTTATCCGGGAAGCGGTAGCGGCTGCGGCGCAGCATGTCCGCAATCACCCAGCGGTTTACCCGGTTGTACCTGTTGAGGAGAAATTCAACGTTTTCCTTGTTGATTGTGCGATACCTGGCTTTATCGGCTTCGCTCAACTGTTTCCAACCGTCCATGGCTTACCTCCAGTGATTGGTGAGTGGTGATCGGTGATTAGAGAGTATAGAGTGGTGAGCAGTGACCAGTCGGTAATCACTGCTCACCGGATTGGCAGAAGGAATGTGAGAGTTTTCATGATACCATTACGGGCGCGAAGATGTAAATATGATTGCTATGATTGCGTGTAATTCAAACTGCTAGGCGGCGCAGTGCGCGAGGAGGCTGCGCTACATAATGTTGCGGCTATGGAAGATGTTTGCGAGATCGAGGATTTTGAGAAGCTTGTCGATTGATCGCAACGACTATCTGCGGCTCATCGCG
>JAJYKN010000212.1 GCA_021788515.1 Nitrospirota bacterium
GTGCCCAAGGACCCGCGGGACGACAAGAACGTCTTTCTCGAAATCCGCGCCGGAGCCGGCGGGGACGAGGCAGGCCTGTTCGCCGCCGAGCTTTTCCGCATGTATTCGCGCTACGCGGAAAAGAAGCGGTGGAAGTTGACGCTCCTCGACATGAGCACCACGGGCGTCGGCGGCGCCAAGGAAGTCGTGGCCCAGATCCAGGGCAAGGGCGTTTTCAGCAGGCTCAAGTACGAAAGCGGCGTTCACCGGGTGCAGCGCGTTCCGGCAACGGAGTCCAGCGGGCGGATCCACACCTCGACCGTAACGGTGGCGGTCATTCCCGAAGCCGAGGACGTGGATGTCCAGATCGAGCAGAAGGACCTCCGCATCGACACCTATTGCTCATCAGGCCCCGGCGGCCAGAGCGTGAACACGACCTACTCGGCCGTCCGGATCACGCACATCCCGACCGGCGAGGTCGTTGCCTGCCAGGACGAGCGTTCGCAGCTCAAAAACCGCGAAAAGGCCATGAAGATCCTCAAATCGCGCCTGCTGGAGAAAGAGCGCGAGAAGAGAGAGGCCGAAGAATCGGCGGCGAGGAAGTTGCAGGTCGGCACCGGCGACCGCAGTGAAAAGATCAGGACCTACAACTTTCCCCAGAGCCGGGTGACCGACCACCGCGTCGGCCTTTCCCTCTATAAAATCGATGCGGTCATGGACGGCGATATCGACGAGTTTATCGAAGCCCTCACGGCGGCGGCCAACGCGGAGCGGCTGAAAAACCTGTGAACTCATTTCGGATTTCAGATTGCGGATTTTGAATCGGTCTTCATTCCGAAATCCGCAATTCGCAATCCGCAATTCCTAATGACGATCATTGAAACGATAAATAGATCGGCATCTCAGTTATCCTCAGTCGGCATTACGACCGGCCGGCTCGATGCGGAACTCCTTCTCTGTCATACGCTGGGCAAAGACCGCGCCTGGCTGCTGGCTCACATACGGGAAGCAGTCGATGAACAACACCGTGAGCTCTTTAAACAGGCGGTGGATCGCAGGGCGCTTCGCGAGCCGCTGCAGTACATCGTGGGGAAACAGGAGTTCTGGGGCCTGGACTTTATGGTCACGCAGGACGTCCTTATCCCGAGGCCTGAAACCGAGCTGATCATCGAAACGGCGCTTACACTTGTTCCGAACAAGGACGCGCGGTTTACGATCCTCGACCTTTGCACCGGCTCCGGGTGCATTGCCGTCAGCCTGGCAAAAGAACTGGCGTCTGCCCGGATTTTTGCGTCAGACAAATCGGAAAAGGCCCTCGACGTGGCCCGAGAGAACGCGCGCAGGAACGGCGTCGCTGACCGCGTCCGGTTCCTTGAGGGCGATCTTTTCGGATCGCTGGAGGAACTTGACCTGCGGGGGCGGGTTGATATCATGGTTTCGAACCCTCCCTATGTCCCCTCGGAAGAGTACTCCGAACTGCAGCCCGAGGTCAGGGATCACGAACCGCGGATGGCGCTTCTTGCGGGACAGAACGGCACGGAGGTTCACCAGCGGATCATCGACGAGGCGCCGGAATTTCTCAGGAGTGAGGGCGCCCTTATCATGGAAATGGGAATGGGACAGGCCGAAGCGCTTGTGCAAATGATTCGGGAAAATAGCACATTCAATAAACCCGATGTTCTGAAGGACCTGGCAGGGATTGAACGGGTTGTTGTTGCGAGAAAAAAATAGAGGCCAGAAGTCGGAGCACAGAGGTCAGACTCGGGCTTTTGTCTGTCATCTGTCTTCTGTCTTCCGTCATCTGAACTTATGAAAACAATTGTCATCAACGGCGGTAAAAAACTCCGCGGCGAAGTCGTTATCAGCGGCGCAAAGAACGCGGCATTGCCGATCCTCGCCGCCGGCCTCTTGTGCGCTGGAAAGCACCGGATCTCGAACGTTCCGCGTTTGGCCGATGTGACGACGTTCGGACGGATCCTCCAGAACATGGGGACCTCGTTTGAACGGCAGGACCACGACATCATCATCGATTCCACCGGCCTTGCGAACCCCGAGGCGCCCTACGATCTCGTAAGGACCATGCGCGCTTCGGTGCTTGTGCTCGGCCCCCTGGTCGCGCGCATGGGCAAGGCCCGCGTGTCGCTCCCGGGCGGATGCGCCATCGGCGCCAGGCCCATCAACCTGCACCTCATGGGTCTCGAAAAGCTCGGCGCGACCGTCGAGATCGAGCACGGCTACGTCGTGGCATCGGCCAAAAAACTTCGCGGCGCGCATATTTATTTCGACACGATCACCGTGACCGGCACGGAAAACATCATGATGGCCGCAACGCTCGCAGAGGGCGAGACCACGATCGAGAACGCCGCGCGGGAGCCGGAGATCGCCGATCTCGCGAACGCCCTCATCCGGATGGGAGCGAAAATCGAGGGCGCGGGAACGGACGTCATCAAAATTCAGGGCGTTACGAGCCTCCAGCCCATGGACTACATTGTCATGCCCGACCGGATCGAAACAGGGACCTTTGTGATCGCCGCGGCAATCACCAACGGTTCGATCCTGATCAAGAACTGTTTTCCCGGCCATCTCGATGCCGTGCTTGCCAAAGTAAAGGAAGCGGGCGCGGAAGTTGTAATTACCGGCAATACGATCCACGTTATCGGAAAGTCGCAGATCAGGCCGGTGAACATCAAGACGCTGGAATACCCGGGCTTTCCCACGGACATGCAGGCGCAGATCATGAGCCTGATGACCCTGGCCGACGGCACGAGCGTGATCAACGAGACCATCTTCGAGAACCGTTTTACGCACGTGGCGGAACTCCGCAGAATGGGAGCAGATATCGAGGCAGAAGGCCGCACGGCGATCGTGAAAGGCGTGCAGAAACTGTCTGCTGCGCCCGTCATGGCAACGGACCTTCGCGCGAGCGCATCGCTTATCCTTGCCGGACTTGCAGCCGAAGGCCAGACCGTCATATCGCGCATCTATCACCTCGACCGCGGGTATGAGAACATCGAACAGAAGCTCTCGGCAATGGGAGCGGATATTAAACGAGTGTAATTTAGCCACGGAGACCCAGCAGCACAGAGGAACCCTAAATAAAAGATCGGGAATTATGTTTTCTCGGTGTCTCCGTGCCTCAGTGGCAGATTTAAGGGGTTTTATGAAGATCATCGATTCACAGCAGAAAGACATCGGCATTGAACTGAAGCGCATCGTGAACCGGGGCGAGACCGCGACCGAGGAGGTCGCTCTTGCGGTCAAGGAAGTGGTGGAGCGCGTCCGCAAAGAGGGCGATCCGGCAATACTGGAATACACCGAGAAGTTCGATAAGGTGAAGCTCTCCCTCAAGGACCTCAGGGTGTCTCCGGAAGAGATCAAGGAAGCCTACACCCGCGTGGAAACGAAGAAGGTGGAGGCGCTCAAGCTCGCCGCCCGGAACATCCGCGCTTTCCATGAGAAGCAGAAGATGAGCTCCTGGGTCAGCCAGGAGGCCGACGGCGTGATCCTGGGACAGCTTGCAAGGCCGATACGGAGCGCCGGGATCTACGTGCCGGGCGGCAAAGCCTGCTATCCCTCGTCGGTGCTCATGAACGTGATCCCGGCCACGGTGGCGGGCGTGGAGCATCTCGTCATGTGTTCACCGGCGCCCGGCGGGAGCCTGAACCCCTATATCCTCGTTGCGGCTGACATCGCGGGCGTGAACGAGATCTACCGGATCGGCGGGGCGCAGGCGATAGCGGCCATGGCTTACGGCACGGCGTCGATCCCCAAGGTTGACAAGATCGTCGGGCCGGGCAATATCTACGTGGCCACGGCAAAACGTTACGTCTTCGGCCAGGTGGATATCGATATGATCGCCGGGCCGAGCGAGATCCTGGTCATCGCCGACGACTCGGCGAACCCCGAGTTCGTCGCCTCCGATCTCCTTTCGCAGGCTGAACACGACGAACTCGCATCAGCCATTCTCGTGACGACGTCCCGCGCGCTTGCCGAGAAGGTGGACGCGGAAGTTGAACGCCAGCTCGCGAACCTGGCCAGGAAAGAGATCGCCCGCAAGGCCATCGACCGCTTCGGCGCGATCGTCATTGTCCGGAGTCTGCTGGAAGCTGCGGAAGTCTCTAACTCCATTGCTCCTGAACACCTGGAGCTCGCCGTGGAGAAACCTTTCGAACTGTTGGCATTGATCAAAAACGCAGGGGCGATCTTCCTGGGCCATTACACGCCCGAGTCGGTGGGCGACTACATCGCGGGCCCGAACCACGTGCTCCCGACAGGAGGAACGGCGCGGTTCTTTTCTCCCCTTTCCACGGACAGTTTCATGAAAAAGTCCAGCTTGATCTTCTACACCCGGGAGGGGTTGGACAAGGTCGGCGAGGCCGTGATGCAGATCGCCGACGTAGAAGGTCTGGAAGCGCACGGGAATACGA
>JAJYKN010000213.1 GCA_021788515.1 Nitrospirota bacterium
TTCTCCGGCCGGGTTGTCCTTTCCCCCCTATTGTCCTGTGTGACCCAGATCCTAAGAAGAGCATTCAACCACGGATTAACACGATAAACACAGATGGTTCAAAATGCTTAAGACAAAAACAAGAACCACCACTTGGCCGAAGTTCTTATTCGAAATAAATTCTTCACAATGTCCATCTGCGCGTTTTGCGAAGCAGAACCCGTGGTTTCAGCCGCAATTTGCTACAATATAAGCATGGCTCCCACCCTGTTCGTGCACGTGGTTTGCAAAACAATGCATCATGATCCTCTGCACCAGGGATGTGCGGAATGAAGGCGCCTATTTCAGCGCTGTTTGTCCTTACTCTTTTTCTCTTTGCCGGGACAGCGTCGGCTGTTGATAGTGCGGCAACGGAGACTGCGTGTGCTCCGGATACGGACAAGGTCCCGGACAGCAACGGCATCTGCGCAGACTCAGAGAGCCTCTCCCCGTTCGTGAGCGGGCAGGGCGTACAAATGCTCCGGCCTGTTGCGGAGCCCGGGCCGAATCCTCTTTTGAAGCAGGAGAAACGAGCGGATAGGAGACGCGTTTCGAAGAATGGGAAGCGGAAAACGGTCATTGTTTATTTCTTTTGGGGCCGGGGCTGTCCCCACTGCGAGAAAGAGAAGGGCTTCCTCTCGGAATTACAACGCGCGAATCCTTCACTGAACGTCAGGGACTATGAAGTGTGGTACGACAAAAAGAACGCAGCTTTGCTGTCTTCCCTGCTTACGGCACGGGGTATGCGTTCCTCCGGCGTCCCGATCACCTTTGTCGATCAAGAGGTCTTCGCTGGTTTTTCGCGGCAATCGCAAGCCGGGATCGCAGGTCTTATTGAAGCGTGCCGGACCAGGACGTGCATCAATCCCGCTGATGTCCTGATGAGGGACGGGGGCAAGGGCTCCACGGCCTTGACAGTGCCCGATTCTCAAACGAAGAATCCGAAGGGAGACGCAGGCGAATTCGTCGAGCTTCCGCTTGCCGGCTCTTTGGACGCGCGGACAACCTCTCTCCCTGTCCTGACCATCATGATCGCCGGAATGGACAGCTTCAATCCCTGCGCTTTTTTCGTGCTTCTGACGCTTTTGGGGCTCCTGGTCCATGCACAGTCGCGCAATAAAATGCTTTTGGTCGGCGGTGTTTTTGTTTTCTTTTCCGGCTTGATCTATTTCCTGTTCATGGCTGCCTGGCTGAACCTGTTTCTGGTCATGGGCCATGTTGCACTCATCACGATGATAGCGGGCCTGGTATCGATACTGATCGCCGCGATCAACATCAAGGATTTTTTTCTCTTCAAGCAGGGGGTGTCGCTCGTGATCCCGGACAGCGCCAAGCCGAAGCTCTTCGACCGGATGCGAAGACTCCTGCATTCCCCCTCGCTCTTCTCGATCCTCATCGGCGCCACGGTGCTGGCTGTTGTCGCCAATTCCTATGAGTTGCTGTGCACGGCCGGCTTCCCCATGGTCTATACGCGTATCCTGACATTGCATGCGCTGTCCCCGGCAGCCTATTATCTCTACCTCCTGTTCTATAATATTGTCTACATCGTCCCGCTCTTGTTGATCGTTCTGGCGTTTACCATTACCCTCGGAAGCAGGAAGCTTTCCGAATGGCAGGGGAGGTTTCTGAAGCTGATATCCGGCACCATGATGCTCGGGCTCGGCGGCGTGCTGCTTGCCAATCCCGCTCTGCTCAACAGCCTGGTGGTTTCCTTTGCGCTTTTGGCCGGGGCGCTCGGACTTTCCGTTGTCCTGGCAATGGTGACGAGGAGGCTCGGGTATTAATTAAGGAAACAACGTTCGCGCGCTGAAAAGGATTTCTTATGCCGCTCCTTGAAGTGGAAAATATCGTTTTTGTCGCCGGATCGGACAAGAACACTCCCATCCTCTCGGGACTTTCACTCAGCCTTGAGCAGGGGGAGGTGCATGCCCTGCTCGGCACGAACGGGACCGGCAAAAGCACGCTGGCTTACCTCGTCATGGGATGTGAAGGATATGCGCCGTCGTCCGGCGAGATACGTTTTGATGGCGTAGTTATTAATGGGCTGCCGGTCCACGAGCGAGCGCGACTCGGCATTACCATGGCCTGGCAGGAGCCGGTCCGGTTCGAAGGCATCAGCGTGCGGGATTACCTTACGATCGGAAAGAAAAACGTTGATCCAGTTTCGAGTCTGCAGATGGTGGGCCTATCCCCGGAGCTGTGCCTCGACCGCATGGTCGACAAATGTTTGAGCGGCGGCGAGCGCAAACGGATCGAACTTGCTTCGGTACTGGCCCTGGGCCCGCGGCTCGCAATTCTGGATGAACCGGATTCCGGCATCGACATGCTGTCGATCCAGGATGTGATCAATGTCATCAACGCCTTCCGGAAAAACGGAACAGCAGTATTGCTCATCACCCATCGCGAAGAGATCGCCGGAATTGCCGACCGCGCATCGCAGCTGTGCTACGGGAAGATCATCTGTTCGGGAACGCCGGAAAAGGTGGCGGAACACTATAAAATGAAACACTGCCAAACCTGCGACCGGATGGAGTGTCACTATGTCTGAACTCGACGATCTACTGAAGGCCTTCGGCGAGGCCGGAGGAAACCGGAGCGCGCTTGCGGACGCAGGGACCGCGCACCTTGCCGCGAGCGGTCATTCCATCCTGAGCTCGCATGGTGTCGAGGGGATCGCTGTTGACGCCCGCGAGACGCGCAAGGGGGTCTTCGCCCGCGTAACGGTCCAGGAAGGCGTAAAGCTCGAAAAGCCCGTTCACCTCTGCTTCGGCGTGCTCCACAAAAAGGGCACGCAGGAGATCAAGATGGATGTAAAACTTGAAAAAAACTCGAGCGCAACGTTTCTGGCGCACTGCATCTTTCCGAATGCCGAGAAGGTGCGGCATATCATGGATGCTGTTGTTGATATCGGCGAAGGGGCCGAGATGCGCTATTCCGAGACGCATTACCACGGTTTATACGGCGGCATTGAGGTCGTGCCGAAGCTTATTGTAAAGGTCGGTAAAAATGGAAGGTATGTGACGGATTTCACGCTCACCACCGGCAGGGTCGGAAAGCTCGCCATCGATTATGCAGTGGAAGCGGGAGAGGGCGCGGTGGTGGAACTTACTGCCAGGGTCTTCGGCCATGGGAACGACGAAATCGTTATCCAGGAAAAAGTCGTACTTGCCGGCGAGAACGCCCGGGGCCTTGTCAAGGCCCGGGTCGCGGTCGAGGACGAGGCAACCGCTGAGATACGGGGAATCACGGAAGGAAACGCCGTTGGGGCGCGCGGCCATGTGGACTGCATGGAGATCGTGAAGGACCATGCAGTGGCCAAAGCCATCCCGATGGTGCAGGTGAATAACCCACTGGCGAAAGTGACCCACGAGGCAGCCATCGGCAGCGTGGACAAACGGCAGATGGAGACGCTCATGGCGCACGGCCTGTCGCCGGAAGAAGCCGTGGACGTGATCGTGAAAGGAGTACTGCGGTAACGCCTTAAACCAGCCGCTGCCCGGGATTTCAGCGAGCCGCCGTCTCCCCCCAGACAGCAATGAGCTTACCTAATTTAACGGATGCAAAAACAAACCAATTGCGCTAGAATCGACCTCATTATGGGCGCTGAAACAAATTCCCCTGCCACGTTGTCATATGTGATGGGGCTAGCTGATGATGATGCAGGCCTCGTCTCGCTGGTACAAAAGGGCGACGTCGATGCTTTTGAAGTGCTCGTATCCAGGCACCAGAAGCGGATGCTGAATGTCGCCTTCCGGCTGACGAACGATTACGACGATGCCTGCGAGGTCGTGCAGGACGTGTTCGTTTCAGCGTACAAGAATATCGGCTCCTTCCGCGGCGAGGCGAAGTTCACGACCTGGCTCACCACGATCACCGTGAACCTGTCGAAGAACAGACTGAAACAGATAAAGTCGCGCCAGGGCCGCGAAGCTTTTTCCCTCGATGAGCCGGTGCAGATTGAAGAGGGTGAGATACGGATCGATCCTCCGTCCAAAGAGCCGTCGGTCCTTGATTGTCTTGAGAAGCGCGATACGCAGAACAAGGTCCAGGACTGCATCAAGGCCCTTGAGCCGGAATACCGCGAAGTCATTGTCCTGAGAGACATGCAGGATTTTTCGTATGAAGAGATCGGGGGCATGCTCAAGATGCGCGAGGGAACGGTCAAGTCGCGGCTCTTCCGGGTACGTGAGGCAATTAAGGATTGTTTGAAGAAAATCGTGGAAGAATTGTAGCAAAACTTATTTCACGCGGAGCCGCGGAGGTCGCGGAGAGAAAACACAGTCCGACGCATTATAGTCGCAGGCTTTAGCCTGCGTTATTGCGGCTGCATCCTGGTAACTATAGAGGCGTACAATGGAACATGATACCATTCGACATAAG
>JAJYKN010000214.1 GCA_021788515.1 Nitrospirota bacterium
CGCGGCAAAAGGGGCAGGCGTCGACAAAGGGCCGCATGTCATGCGGCGCGGGTGGCTCTTCTTTTTTGGGCCGCATGCCGCGCGCCGTTGCCACAAGCACCGACTCAGCCGGAACGACCGGATTGATCCGTATTTCACGAACAGCTTTTTTTTGTTCCGGCGCGTTTCTATCCGGCAGTCCGCTCACGAGAGTCCCCCCAGGTATGATTCAATTCAGGAAACCTTTTTTCACGGCCAAAGCGTACCATCAATCAGCGACGATGGCAAGAGATATGATCCTTTGGAAAAGACTCATTTTCAGGCAGGAGCACTTGGGAAAAGACGGAGGTCAGGCAAGATATTTTTTTACATCAATCTTTGCGGCATGGGGATCGATGGTGCCGAGAACCGACCGTTTATAGCTCCCTCCCGAGGTCTCGAGGAGGCTGACTTCGGCTTCGGATTTGTTTTCCGAGCCATCGAACTTGGTGAGCAGCAGAACTCGGGGCCGCAGCAGATCGCGGGTCTGATGTACGACCAGTCCGACTTCGCCGGTCTGGAGCTTGAGAAGCGTGCCTATGGGAAATATGCCTATCATGTTGACAAAAGCCTTTACGAGGACGGGATTAAACGAGATGTTCCGTTTTTTCATCAGGATCCGGATTGCCTGGTCGGGCGGCATCTGGGCGCTGTAGTATACCCGGGCCGCCGTAAGAGCTTCATACGCATCGGCGAGGGAAACGATCTGGGACAGCAAATGCTGTTGAACAGCGCCTTCCGTCGGCGGGTAGCCCTGCTTGCCGTGCTGATGGTGCTCGAATGCCGTCACCATCGCCATCTTGGTCACACCCGGAATGTCCGACGCAATCAGCGCGCCATCAATGGGATGGCGCCTGACCGCCTCCCATTCCTCGTCGGTGAGTTTGCCCGGTTTGTTGATGATTTCGAGGGGGACACGAACCTTGCCGATGTCATGCAGCATTGCGCCCACACCCAGCATGGCAATCTGGGGCTTCTCAAAGGACAGAAAGGTGCCGAGGGAAATGGCCAGGATGGAGGTGTTCACAGAATGGACAAACGTATATTCGTCATACATCTTGAGACTGGTCAGACCCATGAGGGCGTCACGGTTGTCAAGGATGTTATCGACCATGGTCTGGACGACCGTATTCATTCTCCGCATATTGAGCGCTTTGTCGAGATGAACGCCGTGGACCATTTCCTTTACCGCTTCAATCGCATCGAGGAACAGCTCGGTCGTCCTTTTCTTGCTCTCCTTGACGGCGCCGCCGGTCTTTTTATCGACAAGCAGCACATGATGAAGATCGATGTGGGAAATGTGCTCGCGGGCAGCCGCCGCTATGATGCCGCCCTCTGCGGCCATCGTCTCCGGTTCCCTGTTCATGAGGATGGCCAGCTTGACGAGCTCTGCCGTCGTAAGGCCCGGTCTAAATATGATGCCCCCGACGTCGCGGCTGGTGAATTGCTCCATGAGCAGGGCAAGGCTCTGGTCTATGGGCACGGAGTGGGTCTCGAAAAACAGTTCTCCGGCCACCAGATAAAATGCCACTTCCTTCCTGTCCACCAGGAGACCGGAAATCGTGGCTGTGAGCTTTTGGGCCAGTGACACCAGGAAAGGGTGCGATTCGGGGTAGATCGTCACGTTCTTCAGCAAACCTGATAACTGCTGAAATGCCGTCTTGGCCGCGCCAATCAGCAATTGTTTCGCAAAAAAAGACTGTCGGGCCTCTCCGCGGCTATCGCTTTCCTGGTCCGCCATCGACCTGCCTCCTCTTGATCTCATCCATGGCCCGCTGCGCCGCTACGCGGAGCTCGACCTGAAGCTGACGCGACTTCCACCAGCGGACGCGATTATACCTTTTGAGAAATTCTTCAGCAGCGGGGCTTCCGACCTTTCCCAGCGCCCGGATTGCCTCCAGCGTGAGCTGCTGATCTCTTTTGCTGAGGGACCGACCTTCCAGGAACGTGACCAGGGGCTCCGCGTCTCCGCCGCTGATGCCTTTGATTTCCGTGAACCCGCGGATCGCCATGCTCTGGATCGCGGGATCCCTGTCCTTGAAAAATTTCGCCAGAAGACCGGCGGCCTTTTTCCCGCCGATCGTGATCAGTCCCCTGAGCACTTCCTCCCGGATCTTGACATTTTTATGCTCCGCCGCCCGCTGAAGAAAAATCAGGGCCTGTTCGCCCTGGGTCTCTCCCAGGACGCTCACAATATTGCGGACAAAGTACCAACGGTCGTCGGAGAGGCGCTCGCCCATCATCGCGATCTGATTTTTACCGACGTCCTTGAGAATGTCGAGAAGCGCCAATCGTGCCGTTTTATCGGTTTCTTCCGCAACAAGCTCCAGCAGGACTTCCGTTGCTTCCCTCTCCATTGAGGCCAGATAGGAATAGGCTGAAGCGTATTCGGGAGACCCTTTCGTGCAATTCCGCAGGTCGGCGAGCGTCGAATTAATGAACGTCTTGGATGCGGTCTTTTTCAGCGCCTCCATCATTCTCGGTTTAAATTCGGCCTCCACGGGCATATGGAAGACACCGGTGATGAGAGAGGCCCGGTCGTAGTCTTTTTTCTTTAACAGATAGCTCTGCATGTCTTCCAACTGGTGTATAACGCCGGCAAACAAGGCCACTTCCTTGTCGTCGGGAACAGCGTGCCGGGGGTTCTTTACGAGGGGAATCAGGGAAATCAAGGTACGGACCGCCGCCTCAATAATGTCCGACTCCATGCCGACGCCGCTCATTGCCTTCAGTATTTCCATTTCTTCCGGCGTATATTCGGCCAGCTCTCGCACGATCTCGCTCACGTCGGAAGGGAGCGCTTCGGCTGAAAGAGCATCCGGCGACGAGGGCGGCGGGCTCGGGACTACGGTCTTTTTCCCCGTGGACTTCTTCAGGAGCACCGCCACCTGCTGGGCGGTCCAGGCATTGGAGAACCTTCCGGTCACGATTTCATGATACTCATTGGGCACCTGCTCCTCGATCTGGTCTTCGCGACCCTGAACATTCTCCGAATCCACGCTTGCGTAAAGCTTGCCGGCAATCAACGCTTCCCGGTAAGGCTCTTCAAGGGAAAGCGCCGACTCCGCCAGTCCTGCAAAGAGGGTATCGCTCTGGTCCGGATGCCCCGCCTGGATCTTTCGACCTGCCTCCTGGTACAGCGCGAGAAGACGGTCCTCGACGTGCTCGTGCTCGCCGAGCGTCTTCTTTGCAAGTGCAACCATGCCGGCGCCGAACCCCGCGGGGTCGGTCATGAGATCGCCCAGGACCAAGGTGCGGCCGGAAAAGGCTATTTTCTCCTTGGCCTGCGATGGATCGAGTGCGACAGAGGGAGTTTCCGCACGCTTTCTCTCTGCCCAGCCTGCATCCGTCTTTGTCGTAATAACCTCGTCAAGTCCGGCCTCAATGATCTTGATGTTTGACACGCCTTTTTCCCACAGGATCGACGAAATTCCGCTTTTCATCGCCATTTCTTCCGTCGACAGGGTCAGTGTTTCAAAAAAATCCTGCATTTCCTTTGCAGTCATCCCCTGGCAGAAGACAATATCCCGGATGCCCTTTGCGAACAGGTCCTGAGCGATAGCCTTGTTCAACTGTGCGTCTTTTCCGATCGGCGTGTGTAAATAGGTGAAGACGCTCTTTTGCACCCCCAGACGAAATTCCGATGCGGTTTCAAGAAAGCGGGCCAGTGTTTCCCGGCATTTCTGTACTGATTGGGAGTAGACGGGATTATTGGGAGGATAAAGTTTCACGGCCCTGATGGCCGTAACAAGGCTGCGTATGACGTCCAGCACGTCGGCGGATAGGGCATCTGAAGGATTGGCTTCTTCTGACATAATTTTATGAGTTTATAACCAAAATAGTGTCGTGTCAAAGGAGAAGATGGTGTTCCTTCCTGCTTCACTTCTCCTTAATAATAGCACAAACCGGCCTCGCGGCGAGAGCGAGACGCAGGAAATCCGGCCTTAGCGGTCCTGATCGACTTCGCTTCGTTCAATACGCGACAGCACGTCGCCCCTCAGCAGTTTCGTGCTGATCATGGTCCCCGGTGCGGCGTCAGCGGCGTTCTTGAGGATGCCTCCGGCGGGATAGAGCCTCGTAATACTGTAACCGCGGGATAAAATCGCGAGCGGGTTCAGGTGCCCCAATCCAGCGGTAAGCGCGCCGAGGCGCGCCTGGTCCCTGCGCACCCCGTGCGCCGTCGCAAGCGATATGCGGCGAACAAGATCATCTACCCGCTGGTTGTATTGCTCCAGGCCTCTGCGGGGATCTCCGAGGATGCGCATGTTTTGACGGAGCGTGGAACGAACGTGTTCCAGCATCTGTTTTGCGGCCCTGATGAGCCGAATTTCGAAAGAGCGGATTCCTTCTCGGAAA
>JAJYKN010000215.1 GCA_021788515.1 Nitrospirota bacterium
ACGTCGCCATCTGCGATGTGAACCTCGACGCCGCACACAAGACCGCGGGAGACATTGAGGCCAAGGGCAGAAAATCGCTGGCCCTCAAGGCCAACGTGGCCGCTTCCGCAGACGTCACCGCCATGATCGACCAGGTGGTCGAGAAATTCGGCAGGATCGATATTCTGGTGAACAACGCCGGGATCACGCGGGACGGTCTCATCCTCCGCATGAAGGACGAGGACTGGGACCTGGTCTTGAGCATCAACCTGAAAGGCTCGTTCCTTTGCACCAAGGCAGCGCTCAAGTATATGTCCAAGCAGCGGGGCGGGACCATCATCAACATTGCTTCAATCGTCGGCGCCATGGGCAACGCGGGCCAGGCCAATTATGTCGCTTCCAAGGCCGGCCTCATTGGCCTGACCAAGACCATTGCCCGAGAATACGCGAACCGCGGCATCACGGCAAATGCCGTTGCACCGGGTTTTATCGATACGGCGATGACGCAGGCCCTGTCCGAGAACGTTCGGCAGGAGCTGGCGAAGCAAATCCCCATGGGCAAGCTCGGCACGCCTGAGGATGTTGCAAATGCAGTCCGGTTCCTCGCCTCCCCGTGGGCGTCTTACATTACCGGACAGGTGATTCACGTGAACGGCGGGATGTACATGTAAGTTTTAACGGAGTTCAGCGTACCAGGTACAGAACAGTCAATAAAAAATGAAAAGAACATAACCAGAGGAGGATAACAATGGCTGAGGTAAAAGTAAAAAAGATCATATCTGAGCAGCTCGGCGTTCCCGAAGCGGATGTAAAGCCCGAAGCCTCATTCGTGAACGATCTCGGCGCGGATTCACTGGACACCGTGGAATTGGTGATGGCGCTCGAAGAGGAGTTTGGGGTCGAGATCCCCGATGAGGATGCCGAAAAGATCGGGACCGTCCAGAGCGCCATCGACTATATCAAGGCAAAAGCGAAATAACGGCGTTCGACGAGCAAGTCTTTAAACAGTCCTATACGTACGATAATTCCAAAAGCCAGAAGACCTCTTTCGCATACGCGGGAAAGGGTTTTTTGGCTTTTCGGATTTTTTACTCCGCTAGAGAAAGTCCCTAACGCCAGACGGAGGCTGATGTCCTTCTTTTACGTTTGTGATCTATCGTGACAATTTATCAGCCGGTAGAGTGTTGTACTCTAACAGAGTTTATCCAGGAGGTACCCTCGTTTGAAGAAAAGAGTTGTTGTCACCGGCTTCGGGATGATCACCCCGGTCGGCCTGGACACGGAGAAGAGTTGGGACGGTCTGATCAACGGCAGGTCCGGCATCGGCCCCATCACGCAGTTCAATGACAAAACCATCCCCACCCAGATCGCGGGGGAGATCCACGGCTTTGAGCCGGAAAAGTACATCGAACCCAAAGAGATCAAAAAAATGGACCGCTTCATCCACCTTGCGATCGCGGCGAGCCAAATGGCCATGGATTCCTCAGGGCTCAAGATCACGCCGGAGAACGCCGAGCGCGTCGGTGTTATCGTGAGCGCGGGCATGGGCGGCCTCCCGGCCATCGAGAAGTACCACAAAGTATATCTCGAGCGGGGCTTTCGCAAGATCACGCCGTTCTACATCCCCATGCTGATCATCAACGAGGCAGCGGGCAATATTTCCATGCGCTTTGGCGCCAAGGGACCCAACATCAGCATAGTCACCGCCTGCGCTACAGGCACCCATTCCATCGGCGATGCCTTCAAGTGGATCCAGCGCGGCGATGCCGATGCCATGATCGCCGGCGGCACCGAATCCTGCATCTGCGTGACCGGGGTGGGCGGGTTCAACGCCATGAAGGCTCTTTCCACCCGGAACAGCGAGCCGCAGCGCGCAAGCCGCCCTTTTGACGCAGAACGAGATGGATTCATCATGGGTGAAGGTTCCGGTATCGTCGTCCTTGAAGAAATGGAATCCGCCTTAAAACGCGGCGCCCGCATCTATGCCGAGGTGCTCGGTTACGGCGCCTCGGGCGACGCCTATCATATAACGTCGCCGGCACCAAACGGCGAAGGGGCGGCACGGTGCATGGCCATGGCGATCAAGGACGCTGGAATAGCCTTGACGGATATGGGTTATATTAACGCCCACGGCACCTCGACAAAGTACGGCGACGAGCTTGAGAGCATCGCCATCAAAACCGTGTTCGGCGACCATGCCTACAAGATACCGGTCAGCTCCACAAAGTCCATGACCGGCCATCTGCTCGGCGCTGCCGGCGGCGTTGAGGCCGTGGTTTCGATTCTTGCCCTGGACCGCGGGGTCCTGCCGCCAACGATCAACCTTGAGAACCCCGATCCCGAGTGCGACCTGGACTACATCCCGAACACGGCGAGACAGATCCAGGTGGACGTTGCTATGTCGAACTCCTTCGGGTTCGGCGGCACGAACGCCTGTCTGGTATTCAGACGATTCCGGAAATAAGATGCCTCCCCTTTCGGACATCCAGCAGCGCATCGGCCACCGGTTCGGGAATCAGGAACTCCTCGAGCGGGCGCTGACGCACAAGTCCTACGCGAATGAAAACCGCGTTCCTGCACACAACGAGCGGCTTGAATTTCTGGGGGACGCCGTTCTCGGTCTCGTCATCAGCGAATACCTCATGAGAACCTGCCCGGATTCAACCGAGGGCGACCTCTCGCGGCTCCGGGCCGCAGTGGTGAGCGAGCCTGCCCTTGCGTCCATCGCCCGCGAAATCGGACTCGGCAGCTACCTGCTCCTCGGCAAGGGAGAAGAACAGACAGGGGGCAGGGACAAGGACTCGCTGCTCGCAAACACGCTTGAAGCACTGATCGCTTCCATCTATCTCGATGCGGGGACTGCCGCCGTCGAAACCTTCGTCCTCGGTTTATTCGAAGAAGCTATCAAAAAGACCTGCACCTCCCGCAGCACACTCGATTATAAAACCGAACTCCAGGAACTGTGCCAGGAGCGGTTGAAACAGCTCCCCGAATACCGTATCGCGTCAGAGACCGGCCCCGACCATCAGAAGCAGTTTGAAATCGAGCTTTTCATCAAAGGAGACGTCTACGGTCGCGGCGTCGGCAAGAACAAAAAGGAAGCCGAGCAGAAAGCAGCGAAAGAAGCGCTGGGGAAACTCACTGCAGGAAATCAGGAGCCGGGAGCCGGAAGCCGGAAGTAATCCCTACTCCTCTCCGTTGTTCTCCTGTCGTGCCTACGTTTTCCTGCATCAATGCCATGATCATCCCATTCTTCATCCCCCATTCCGGCTGTCCGCATCAGTGCGTATTTTGCAACCAGAAGAATATTATCGGCCAAAATCTCCCCGAAGATGTTGCCGCCATGCCCGACAAGATTAACCGCTACGTAAACCGGGATAATTCATCCGAGCCGGTCCAAATTGCGTTTTACGGAGGAAGTTTCACGGCTCTGCCGCTGGATAAACAGAAAGCCTGTCTCGAAGCTGTCCGGCCCTTTATCCAGGCAGGACACATTCGGAACATCCGGCTTTCCACGCGGCCTGACTGCATCAGCACTGAGATCCTTTCTTTCTTAAAAGAGCACCACGTGTCCGTTGTCGAACTCGGCGCTCAATCCATGGAGGACAACGTACTGGCCCGGTCCGGCCGCGGGCACACGGCCGGCGACACCACAAGAGCTGTCCGACTGCTCAGGGAACAGGGGTTTGCAATCGGGCTTCAGATCATGCCTGGATTGCCGGGTGATTCCGCTGAGCTCTTCCACCAGACCGTCGACCGGGTAATCGCCCTCAAGCCGCACTTCGTCCGCATGTATCCCGCACTCGTGATCAAAGGCACGCCGCTCGAACACCTTTACACCGGCGGACAGTATACCCCGCTCGCGATTGATGAGGCCGTGGCTTTATGCCGCGACGCTGTCGTGAAATTCGAACTGGCGGGAATCGACGTGATAAGAATAGGCCTCCAGTCGACGGAAGAGCTGGAGAAGCCGGGCACCATCCTCGCAGGTCCCTATCACCCGGCATTCAGGCAGCTCGTTGATTCTTCAATTTTCCTGGATAAAATGAGGGCTGCACTGAAAGAAAAACCTTGCCGAAATGATACCGCGGTGTTTGCGGTCAATCCGCGGGACGTGTCTGCCGCCATAGGCCAGCAGGGGAAAAACAGAGAAACACTGCAAAGGGAATTCAGACTGGAGAAAATCAGTATTGTGGAAGATCCAAACGTCGGAAGGGGAAAAGGGCCAAAGCTCTTAGCAACCTGATGAAATGCCTCCTGCCGTTCTAACGGGCTGTCCCGGCAGGACGCAGCAGATCATTCCGGCAATCCGGTCAGACCTGTTCCACGACAAGCCGGTTCTTCGCAAGAGACACCTCGCGTATTTCTCCCAGCACTTTTTTTTCT
>JAJYKN010000216.1 GCA_021788515.1 Nitrospirota bacterium
TGCCACAACGCCGGACAAGTGCATCACCGGAACGTTCAGTGTGGCAACGGGTACCGATGTCAAGATTGACGACGCAACGGGAATGATGGTTGGCGGACAGTTGACGATCAATGCAAATGCAAATGCAAATGCAAATGCAAATGCAAATGCAAATGCAAATGCGATTGCGACATTCCTCGCAGACGGCAGCGTTTCGGCTGGCATGAATGGAGGCGCTCCGGAAACAGTGACAACAGCCGAATTGGCAACGCTCTGTCCGTTGTGATGCCGGTATTTTCGTGCTTCTCTCATACGAAAGATTGATAAGTTGAAAACAGATTGGATGCGATGCAACCGCCCCTTGCGTGGGGAGATGTTCGGTAGTAACATATAAGTAAGAAAAGGAGTTATAACTATGAGACAGTGGCTGTTAATATTATTAACGGCAGCCTGCTTGCTCGTGTATCCTTTCGCGGCCTTTGGAGCAGACTACGGGTCGCAATCGTCGCAAACTCAACAAGTCCCTCCTGTAGCCCAGCCGCTCGTGCGTGAAGGGGATTTCGCAATCAAGCTGGCGGCCGAACTTGATCTGGGCAATCCTGCCGACGAAGCAAGCGCAGAAGACATGCTCGCGAAAGCGGGAATTGTACCTGCAAACGGCTGGCTCTCCGATTACCCGGTGACACCGGAGATCGTCGGGCAGCTTCAGAGTTCCCTTGCCAAGGCGGCGGCCGAAGGCAGGCTTCCGATGAACGCCGACGAGGCGACACGAGGTCTGTATTCGGTTGCTTCACGGATGAACCTGCCCGTTCCGTCAGGTCCTTCGACCAGTGAGCCGGAAAGTCAACAGCCCTCCGCTGTTCAATCGAACCCGACCGTGATCAACAACTACTACAATGATCAGGGTCCGCCGATCGTAACCTACTATCCGCCTCCTTACTACGACGCCTATCTTTATGACTGGGTGCCTTACCCTGCCTTCTGGTTCGGATACTGGTTCCCGGGATTTTACATCTGCCACAGCTTCACCACGGTAGTCGTGGTTCGGGACGATGATTTCGGCGATCGTGGCAGACGGGGCATCGTGAGCAACCGCGTTATCGACCCGGTGACGAGGAGAATCGCCGTCGTCGACCCGATCACGAAGACAAGCGCCGGAGTTCGGCCCGTTTCGATGCTCAGGACCGATAGCGGTGGATCATTCAGGAACATTACCGAGATGAGGCGTGGATACGGTATGTCCGCAACGGGAGGCACCCGGCAGGGAACCATTGTGAACGGTCCTCGAGGAATATCGGGATTCAGGTCCCCTGAAGCCAGGAGAAGCGCCGAAGCTATCTACTCGCAGAGCGTGGAAAGAATGAGGACGGGCAGAGGACCGGAACGCACGGTGAACGGTTACGAAAGACGCTTCAGTATGCCATCCGGGCAGGGCGGGAGGTTCCCTGGTATGCCGAAGTCCCCTGTTCGGACATTCAACGCGCCGGCACGGGGAAATGATAAGTGGCGGTCAGTGTCCCCGGGTCCGCGTTCGCCTTTGCGGCAGTACCACTCGCCTTCGAGGGGCGGTGAATGGAGATCACCGGGTATGCCCGGCGCGGCTTCCCGGTCACTCAGTGCTCCTGTTGCACGAGGCAACAGGGGTTGGTCTTTCAGACCCTCTTCATGTGAAGGTTTGCACACAGGTGTCGGCAGGCGTGTTTTCTCCAACGGCATGTGCAGGGGCAGGTGCTGATATTGCTCCTTACCCATGAATGTCCAGGGGCGAAGAACAAAAGGCGGGGAATAGGTAAGACAACGATAAGGTAACATGCTAATTGTTGATGCTTACAAGACTCCTCGCCTTTTCTTTATCATCACTTGCTGTATGAGTGTAGTTTCAACCCTGGTCTGGCCTCATCAGTGAAGCTTGACTTGAAGCGCTCCGTCTGGTATGTTCATCCAACAAAAGTATGCGCTCTTGCATTACCACAGAGGAGATCCGCCATGCAGCTTGATGATGGTTTTATCACGAGCAATGATACGCTCAGGACGATCAAGGACCGCCACAGTGTCAGAACGTTTACGAAAGAGGACGTGACCGACGATGAGATAAAAGTTCTTCTCCATGCGGCAAACACAGCGCCCTCTGCGCACAACCAGCAAGCATGGCGGTTCGTCATCCTCCGGGGTGATAAGAAACAGGAATTGGCGCAGCTTGTGACGGGGCAGTCGGCGTCCTTTCCGAGACCGGCGGCGGCGCTCCTCCGCATGGGCGTGAAGAGCATTCTCTCGGCGCCCGTCGTGATCGCCGTGGCAAACACCGGCGACCTCATCAGGCATGGAACGGAGCTCTTTCAGGTCGAGAAGGAAAGGGCCCACGATTTTTTCCGGACCATGGAGATCCAGAGCTCGGCAGCCGCTGTGGAGAACATCCTGCTCGCTGCAACGTCGCTGGGACTCGGCACTGTCTGGCTCGGGGTCCTCTACCTGATCAAGGACGAAGTGCTCCGGTTCCTCGGCGAGCCCGAAGGGGAGTTCATGGCCGTGGTGCCGGTGGGCCGCCCTGCCAGGATCGGCAGCGGACCGAAAAAACAGCCCGTGGAAATGAAAATAAAGACGATGAGCTGACACCGGCAGTTCCGGTAAGTTATTGAAGGTCTCTCTGATCAGCCCCTGCTCCGACGCAGGACACAACTCATTCTCGCCCCCCGCGAGCACTCCCTTCTTTTCGACTGCTATAATCAATACCAGAAGCATCTTTTCGTGAAAGGTTTAAGCACGTCTCAGGGGGAAAATTATGAGAAAAATTGCATTGCTTGTTGCGTTTGCAGCGTCCATGCTGTTACTCAACGTTCCTGCTTCTGCTGCCGCGACGAGGCAGGAACTCAATAAAAAGATCGTAACGGAGTTTTACGAGCAGGCGATCAATAAAAAGGATTTTGCGGCTGCTTCAAAGTATCTCGGTCCGCACTATATCCAGCACAACCAGAGGGCCGCGGACGGCGCCGAGGGACTCAAGGCATTCATCCGTTTTTTGATCGACAAATTCCCCAACGCACACAGTGAGATCAAGCGGGTGTTCGCTGACGGAGACTACGTGATCCTGCACGTTCATTCCGTGCGGGAGCCGGGCACGGCCGGCGCTGCGGTGGTGGATATTTTCAGGCTCGAAAACGGCAAGATCGTGGAACATTGGGATGTTCACGAAGACATTCTGGAAAAACCAGCCAATGCCAATGGGATGTTTTAACTGAAAAAAGGACGCTTGCTTTGTGAAAAAACTTGGTCACGCCTTCTTCCGCCAGGATGCGATCAGGCTTGCCCGCGGTTTGATCGGGACGGTCCTTGTCCGCCGAGTTGGAGGCAAGGAATATCGTGCGCGTATTGTGGAGACCGAAGCCTATGTCGGCACCCATGACCTCGCATCTCACTCTTCGAAAGGCAGGACGAAACGGACCGAGGTCATGTTCGGGCCCGCGGGCCGTGCCTACGTCTATTTGATCTACGGGATGTATGAGATGTTCAATATCGTGGCGGGGAGGAAGGGCACCGGCCAGGCCGTTCTCATCCGGGCCGCGGAACCGCTTGGCGACTGGAAGGCGAATCTCTCCGGTCCCGGTAAACTCACTCGTGCGCTCGGGATCACCAGTTCGGCAAACGGACTGGACCTGAGCGGGAGCAGCATATTCCTGCTCCACGACCCCGGTTATCGTCCCCGGATCAGAAGGACCAGGCGCGTCGGCGTTGATTACGCGAAAGAGTGGAAGGACGCCTTGCTTCGCTTTTTCGACGATAAAAGTACGTCGGTATCCAAGCGCCGGGCTGTTTGATCGGTCGGGCGGATCTCCGAACCCTTTCCTGAACGAGCTCGCAGGCGATATGATTGAAAACGCTTCAGCCCCGACCTTGCCCATCCGGTGTGCCCGATCTCATCGGAGACGCCAAAAGACGTGTCATAATAAGGAACACTTAAGTCGGAGCCTTTTTTGGAAAACGCGTCGTGCTTGCTATTCCTCGATCAGGACATCCTTTTCCGTAAAATATTTGCTATCATTTCCTTGAGACGAAAAAACGCGGTCCCTCAAGCGAGTGAAGTATTGTTGGGGGATGCGTTTCAGTAAAAAAAGGGAAAGGAGATAATCATGCGTTATCGTTTATTAGGGAAAACCGGTCTCTATGTTTCGGAGCTCACCATGGGGACCATGACCTTTGGCGGCAAAGGCTTCTGGGAAGCCATCGGGAAGCTGAATTCATCGCAGGCGGAAACGTTTATCGGCACGGCGCTCGACGCCGGTGTGAACATGATCGATACGGCAAATGTCTATTCTGAAGGGGAGTCCGAGAAACATGTGGGCGCGGCACTCGCGTCGCTTAACAGGCCGCGGGACCAGAT
>JAJYKN010000217.1 GCA_021788515.1 Nitrospirota bacterium
AGGCAGCCCTCGGCCCCACGTAGACCCCGTGGATCGTGATGTTCTTGCCGAACACGTACCTGAGGCTTAATGGAAGCTCATCGCCGGTCGTGGAGCCGAAGGTCACGAGCCTGCCGCCGCGCTTCAGACAGGAGAGAGACGTGTTGAACGTCGCTGCTCCCACATGGTCCACAACGATGTCCGCAAGCTCCCCTTTGGTGATCCGCTTGACTGCCTGGCCGAGATCTTCCTTTTTGTGGTTCACGATGAAGTCCGCGCCGAGTTCATGGGCCTTCTCGATTTTCCAGTCGTCGCCCACGGTAGTGATGATTTTCCCATGAAAGAGCTTCGCCACCTGGATGAGCGCGCTGCCGGCCCCGCTTCCTGCACCGTGGACAAGGACGGTGTCGCCCTGGTTGATTCCTGCGCGCAATACGAGGGAATTCCAGGCCGTGGTATAGGTGATCCCGATCCCTGCTGCTTCCTCGAAGCTCAGGCCTTCGGGCTTTTTGAAGATGTTTATTCCCGGGGCTTTGACGAATTCCGCGGACGCGCCATCCACGCCCGTGCCGAGCAGGGTGAAACTGTTGCATTCATTGTCGCGGCCGCGAAGGCAGCTCTCGCAATGGCCGCAGGAAAGCCCGGGGAAAACGATCACCCCGTCTCCCACGTTCACGTGTTTGACCTGGCTGCCGACCCGTTCCACAATGCCGCTGGAGTCGGAGCCGAAGATGTGCGGCAGCGCGATCTTGACGGGATAGTTCCCGCTCATGACCCAGACGTCGAGATGGTTCAGCGAAAAGGCCTTCACCCGGACCAGCACTTCGGTGTCCGTTATTTCGGGAGCAGGCAGATCGCCGGTCTTGATCCCCTCATATCCTATCTGTTCGTCGTAAAAGAGTGCTTTCATGGCGTCTTCTTTTCTAATAAATATACCCGCCAAAACCGGGCGTATCAACAGCGTTTCCTCAGCCTTTCCTCATCACCGGCTTGACCCCCCATATCCTGTCGGCATATTCACGGATTGTGCGGTCGCTCGAAAACTTCCCCATGCGCGCCATGTTCAGGACAGCTCGCCGGGACCACTCCTCCTGGTCCTGGTCGAGCGCATCGACCCGTTCCTGGCAGGCAATGTAGGCTTCGTAGTCCGCGAGCAGCATGAAGGTGTCGCCGTACCCCGTGAGCGCGTCGAAGATAGGCCGGAAGCGGTCCGGCGCGTCAGGCGAGAAGTAGCCGCTGCTGATCATGTCCAGGGTCTGCCGAAGCTCGGCGTTGGCATTATAAATGTCCCAGGGGTGGTAGCCTTCGGCCTTGAGCGCTGAAACCTCGCCTGCGGTCATGCCGAAGATGAAAATGTTCTCACGACCCACTTCGTCCATCATTTCAATGTTCGCGCCGTCCAAAGTCCCGATCGTAAGCGCGCCGTTCAGGGCGAGCTTCATGTTGCCCGTGCCCGAGGCCTCGGTGCCTGCCGTGGAGATCTGCTCCGACAAATCGCAGGCCGGGATGATCTTCTCGGCGTTCGACACGTTGTAATCGGGAATGAAGACGACCTTGAGGCGGTTTTCGACCAGGGGGTCGTTGTTCACCACGTCGCCGACGCAGTGAATGAGCTTGATGATGAGCTTGGCCATGGCGTAGCCCGGCGCGGCCTTGCCGCCGAAGATCATTGTGCGCGGCGCCGGGTCCTTGGCCCGTCCTTCACGGATGCGGTTGTACCGCGTGATGATGTGCAGGACGTTCAACAGCTGCCGCTTGTATTCATGGATGCGCTTAATCTGCACGTCGAAGAGCGACGCGGGATCGACGTCGAGTTGAAGCCGCATTCTGATGATCTCGGCCAGCCGCTCCTTGCTGCCGCGCTTCACGTCTCGGAACTCTTTCCGGAACGAGGGGTCCCCGGCAAGCGGAACGAGGTTTTCGAGCTCCGAAAGGTCGCTGACCCACTTCTCTCCAATCCGGCGGGTGATGAGCGCGGACAGGGCGGGATTTGCCTGGTGCAGCCAGCGCCGGGGCGTAACGCCGTTCGTGATGTTGATGATCTTGTCGGGGAAGAACTGGTCGAAGTCGGCAAAGATCGTCTTCTTCATCAGGTCCGTGTGGATCGCGGAGGCGGCGGTCTCGTGATGGCTCCCGACAATGGCCAGGTGCGCCATGCGCAGCCGCCGGCCGCCGGCCTCGTCCACGATCGACATGCGCCGGAGCCGTTCCACGTCGCCGGGAAAGCGGTGGCGCACCTCTTCGAGAAAGCGGAAATTGATTTCATAGATGATCTGGAGGTGGCGCGGCAGGATCTCTTCGAAGAGCCGCACGGGCCAGGTCTCGAGCGCTTCCGGCATGAGCGTGTGGTTGGTGTAGGAGAAGGTGCGCCGCGTGATGCTCCAGGCCCGGTCCCAGTCCAGGTGGTGGACGTCCACCAGGACGCGCATGAGCTCGGGGATGCCGATCGACGGGTGGGTGTCGTTCAGCTGGATCGCGACCCGGTCCGGCAGCTCGTCGAGGTCCGGGTGGTATTTGATCATGCGCCGGAGAATGTCCTGGAGCGAGGCGCAGACGAAGAAATACTGCTGCTTCAAGCGCAGCTCGCGGCCCATCTCGGTCGTATCGTCGGGATAGAGCACCTTGGAGAGGTTCTCTGATTCGTTCTTTTCCTCCACGGCCTTGATGTAGTTCCCCTCGTTGAAGTACTTGAGGTTGAAATCGCGCGACGCCTTGGCGGACCACAGCCGCATGTTGTTCACCGTGCTCGTATCGTAGCCGGGTACGGGCGTGTCGAAGGCCATGGCCATCACGTCCTCGGTGTCGACCCAGTGAAACCGCACCTGGCCGTGCTCGTCCTTGTACTGCACCACCCGGCCGTTGAACTTGACCGGGAAGAGCACCTCGGGACGGGGGAACTCCCAGGGGTTGCCGTAGCGCAGCCAGTTGTCGGGGTGCTCCACCTGGTTGCCGTTCTCGATGCGCTGGGTGAACATGCCGTACTCGTACCGGATGCCGTAGCCGTAGCCCGGAAGGGACAGGGTGGCCAGGGAGTCGAGAAAGCAGGCCGCGAGCCTGCCCAGGCCCCCGTTGCCCAGCGCCGCGTCGGTCTCCAGCTCGCGGATCCGCTCGATGTCGAGCTCCAGGTCGCAGAGCGCCTCGCGGCATTCCTCGTAGAAGCCCATGTTGAGGAGGGCGTTCGAGAGCAGCCTGCCCGTCAAAAACTCCATGGAAAGGTAGTAGACGCGCTTGACGTCGGACTGGTAGTAGCTCCGCATGGTCTCCATCCAGCGCTCGATCAGCCGCTCGCGCACGGTGTAGGCCGTGGTGTGGAACCAGTCGCGGTGGGTCGCCGTGATGGGGTCCTTGCCCATGGAGTAGATCAGGCGGTTGGAGAGCGAATGCTTGACCGACGACCGGTCATTGCCGAGCTTGTCGTACTGGAACTCGCTCAACTTCGAGTGGTTGGTGTACATGGCGCCTCCGGAAGAGGTGGACGGGTATGATTATTATTCTACCTGAAAAAAACGGGACGGGCGCGTTTTTTTACGATGCGGACCGGAGCGCCTTCCGGAACACGTCGATGGGCTGCGCGCCGACCACGGACTTGCTCCTGTTGATGAAGAACGCGGGAACGCCGGAGACTGCCAGGAGCGCCGCTTCTTCCTTTGCGGCTTCGAGTTGGGGCAGGTAGGCGCCGGCCCGAACAGCGCTGATCATGGCGCCGGCGTCAAGGCCCGCTTCCCCTGCGATGCGCGCGAGTATTTCGCTGTTCCCGATATCGAGCCCCCGGGAAAAATACGCGGAAAACACCGCGGGATGAAAGGCTTCAAACCGGCCGTGGTCCCGGGCGAATTCAGCGGCCTGCAGGGCCAGGCGGGAATTGGACAGGAGCGGACGGTCCACAAAGGTGATGCCGAAAGCCGCGCCCATGGTGCGGAGATGCTCCATCATCCGCTTGATGTCCTCGGCCCGGAACCGCGCTGTCATGGGCGTGCCCTCCGGGGGCGTCTCGGGATGGATCTCGATGCCCCGCCAGGTAACCGCGAGGTCGAACTCCTGCTTCAGCTTTTCGACGATGCCTTCGCCGATAAAACAGAACGGTCAGATATAGTCGGAGAAGATCTCCAGGCGGATGGACATGGGGCGTTCCTTTCTGTGCGTGTAATACTGGTTCAACTTTACTCCAGGACAAAGAAGAGGTCAAGCGCCTCAGGATTTATTGGTTCACCCGGCAACCCTCCGCCTGGCATTGTGTTTATGCCGCTGTCCTGAAAGCCGCTGATGAATTGGCGTTCATGGTAAGCCTCGTGCCGTTTAAGTCAGTTGCAGTATCATTAACGCTTAAGATGCAGTCTGTGCTCTGCGCCAGGTCCGATGATCGTTCGCAGGATC
>JAJYKN010000218.1 GCA_021788515.1 Nitrospirota bacterium
TGTTCTTGACCTCGTCCTGGATTGCGCCGCGGGCTGCCTTGAAGCCCGGGACCTTGAGTTTTGAGCCTTCTGCTTCGAGCTGTTTCTTCTTGACCAATCCGTCGACGGTCATGTTCAGGACCTTGACGGAGAGTCGCATTCTGAGCGCGCTTTTCAATTCTTCCTTGTCAATCCCCGGTTTGAGCGGGTTGTCCTTGTGGTACTGTTTGATCAGAGTGAGGACCTTCTGCTCGAGCGTTGCGAGATGGGATGCGTGAACATAGAGGCTGTCTACTCGCAGCACCGTCTTCTTCTGCGCCAGGGCAGCGAGTGACGACGTCGTTTCCTGTTTGTCGGCTGCCATGGTCCCGATTGCCTCGGGTTCTTCCATTCCTGCAAGGCCTTTCCCTGCGATGAGCAAACCGAGCTTGTCTTCGAAACTCCCCTTTTCGAGCATGCCGAGGTTCTTGAGCGACTCCTGCATCGTCGCGTTCTTATGCCGCCTCGCGTGAGGGTTCAGCACCATGCCGCCGCCCAGGGTCTCCATGGGGGAGTAGAAGCGCAGGATGTACCGGTCTCCGTGCTGGACGATCACCGGGTGTTCGAGCCGGATCTGGACGTATGCTTCCTCAGCCGGAGCGAGCGTGCTTTCTCCCAGGAGCGTGATCCTGCCGATGGCTTCCTGGGTCGTGTTGTAAAATCGCACGCGTGCGCCGGTCTTGAGCCCCCGCGGGGCCTGCTTCAGGAGGTCGAGCTTTGCATCGAGCGTTTTGGTAGGCGCAAAGAACCCCGCGCTCACGATCGTGTCCCCGCGCGAAAGCTGGTCCTTCTCTATCCCCTGAAGGTTCACGGCCGTACGCTGGCCTGCCACGGAGCGCGAGACAGCCTGGTTGTGGGACTGGATGCCGCGGACTTTTGTTCTGATTCCCTTTGGCAGGATATCCACTTCCTGTTCCGTGCTGATCGTGCCCGAGAGGAGGGTGCCGGTGATGACGGTGCCGAACCCTTTCATGGTGAAGACGCGGTCGATGGGAAGGCGCAAGATGCCGTTTGAGGATTTCGGAGCAACGTCGTTCGAGAGTTTTGCGAGCTCCTGCACGAGCGTTTGGAGGTTCTCCCCTGTCTTGGACGAGATGGGAACGATGGGGGACTTTTCGAGGAAGGTGCCTTTGACGAAGTCGCGCACCTCGTCCTGTACCAGAGCAAGCCAGTCTTTTTCGACCATGTCCATCTTGGTAAGGACGATGATGCCCTTTTTCACCTGGAGGAGATCGCAGATGGCCAGGTGCTCGCGGGTCTGGGGCATGATGCCTTCGTCGGCAGCGATCACGAGCATCACGATGTCGATGCCTCCCACGCCGGCGAGCATGTTCTTGATGAGCCCTTCATGTCCCGGAACGTCCACGATGCCGAGGCGGTTGCCGCCGGGCAGATCGAGGGAAGCGAACCCGAGGTCGAGCGTGATGCCGCGCTCTTTTTCTTCTTTGAGACGATCAGGGTCCGTGCCGGTCAATGCTTTGACGAGGGTCGATTTTCCGTGGTCGATATGTCCGGCAGTGCCGAGGATGATGTATTTCATGGGATAATTAATTGCGCCACGGAGGCACGGAGACACGGAGAATGCATGTAGAAAAAGGAGGGTAAGTAGTAAGAGAAAAGAATACTCTGATTTTTTGATCTTCCCGCGGTCTTATGATCGTATTATCCCCTTGTTTTTCTCTGCGTCTCTGTGTTTTTGTGGCTGACCTCATATAATGATTACTTTCTTTACTGCTTCCACTATCTTCCCGATCTCTTCATCATTCAGCGTCCGCGGATCAAAGAGGACCATGCCTTCCTTGATGCGCGTGATGATGTGCGGTTTGCCGAGGCGGAGTCGGGATTCGATCTGGTTTGCGCTCAATTGTTTGTGCCGGATGCAGACGGTTTTGGTCGGGAAAATGCCCGTGGGAAGAGCGCCGCCTCCGCTCTGGGACGTGTCGTCCTGAATGGTTATCGACAGTTCTTTATTGCCGCTGTCTTTGAAGCCGTCAGCCATGAGCTTGGCTTTTCGCTCTATCTCGCTTAAGGGTTGCGTCAACATCCAGAGCGTGGGAATTTCTTTCGCGGCCTTGTCCGGGTCAAGGTACTGGCCGAGCGTTGCGTCGAGCGCGGCCAGGGTGAGTTTATCGATCCTGAGCGCCCGGGCGAGGGGATTGGACCGAATAGCATCGAGGTATGTTTTTTTGCCGAGGATCATGCCGGCCTGCGGCCCGCCAAGAAGTTTGTCGCCGCTGAACGTGAGCACGTCGACGCCGGAATCGATTGCCTGCTTGACCGTGGGTTCGCCCGCGCCCCCGTAGGTGGACAGATCGATAAAACTGCCGCTGCCCAGGTCCCACATGACGGGGATCTTGTTTTTCCTGCCGAGCTTTGCAAGCTCTTCCGGAGAGACCTCTTTCGTGAACCCGACGATTTTATAGTTGCTTGTATGGACCTTGAGAATCAGTCCGGTGTTCTCATTGATCGCTTTTTCGTAGTCTTTGAGGTGGGTCTTGTTCGTGGTGCCCACTTCGCGCAGGATCGCGCCGCTCCGCTCCATCACGTCCGGCACGCGGAACGAGCCGCCGATCTCCACGAGTTCGCCGCGGGACACGATGACTTCCTTGCCGCGCGCAAGGGTGTTGAGGCACAGCAGCACTGCCGCTGCGTTGTTGTTCACGGCGGTGGCGGCCTCGACGCCGGTCAGACGCGTGAGCATGCCTTCCACGTGAACGTGGCGCTTCCCGCGCTCGCCCGCGGCGATGTCGTATTCGAGGTTCGAGTAGCTGCGGCTTATTTCGACGACCCGTAGGATCGCTTTTTCGGACAAAAGGGAACGGCCGAGGTTCGTGTGCACGATGACGCCCGTTGCGTTAATGACGGGACGAAGGCTCGGTTCCGAAAGTTCGTGAAGCACGGTTTCGGCCTGATCGAGAACCTCGGAGAGAGCGACGGTTTGCCGGTGCTCTCCTTTCTCCGCTGACTGGAGGATGGCCTTTCGCTGTTTGTCGATTGCGGTCCTGACGGCTTCGAGGACCAGGATCCGCGGGTGGGTTTCAAGCCACTGTTTGGCCCTGTTCTCCTTCAGGATCTCTTCAACCGAGGGCAGTTGTCTCAGCAGTTCTTTCATTATGGTTGATAAGATAACATAGGTCATGGGCAATTTCAACAGGACATTTCCCTGCCGGTTTTGCATTTCCTTCTCCTTTTGCTCTTGACATCCAGTGCGTAATATGTCAATTTTACTGCCAGAGAGGACCTCTCCTTTGCCCGCGACATCCCGCGTTTTCTCTGTTCCGAAGACACGCAAAAGAATTCGATTCCTGATCGCAACGAGGTGCTCATGAAGAGACGGACATTTATCAAGGGGGCTGCAGCTGCGGGAGTTCTGCTTGCGGCCGGAGAGGTGTTCATTCCCTTTGCCGAAGCGGCGGCGATTCCCAAGTTCAGCTTCGCGCACATCACGGATCTGCATCTTGATGTGAACGGCGAGAGCAACTGGCAGTACCGGGAGAAGAGCGTCGCCCTGTTCATCGCTGCACTCCGGCAGCTCCCCCGGTTGCCGAAGCTGAACTTTGTCGTGTTCGGCGGCGACCAGATCCACTACGGCCCGAACGACAAGGCGTCCCTCGACGTGTTCCACCTTGCTCTCCATGCCGATCGAGGATCCAAGGCGGCAAAAGAAGAGCCCGCCGGGTTTCAAGACCCGAAACGATCCGCGCAGCATGGACTCGAAGTGTGCGTCGTCCTGTGCGAAGTGAAGGACGGTGTTGCTAATGACGACATCGGCGCAGGCATCGTCGAAAGACATCTGCTCGACCGCCTCGACTCGAAAATTCGACGCCGGAAGCGACGGTGCCAGCGCAAGGGCCATGCCGCGCACTTTTTCCACCTCCCTGGCGTCGGCGTCCGCGGCATAAACTTCATATCCCTCGCGCAGCAGGTAGACGAGATTCCGGCCGGAACCGCATCCGGCATCTAGAATCCGCATACCAGGTAAGATGCGGCCTTTCAGAAGCTGGTCGAAAAGGTAGATGTCGATCTGGCCAAATTGTTCCTGGAGTGTGGGCATGAGACCTCTCTAAGCCATAGCATGGCTGCGCAGTTTGACTTTCCGTTGTTCAGCATCGGGTCCGTCACGCTTGGTCCTCGAGCCAGTTCCTTCACCGAACGCCCCGTTTCCTTTTGCCTCACCTTCCCGATGATCCCTTCCGGGGTGTGCGCGAAAATGGTTGCGTTCAGCAGTCTCTGGCGTGAGCGTGGTTGCACCAACATCGGAAAGGCCCGGATTCGTCATCCGGGCCCTACTCGCGCGTACTGAAGATGCTGCGATTAAGCGTGGCTGCTGCCAC
>JAJYKN010000219.1 GCA_021788515.1 Nitrospirota bacterium
CATCACCCCGAGACCGCCGTGAACATCCTGCAAATCATAGAGCGGCCAGGGTTTTAGAATATCGAACACGCGAAAAAGAAAAAAGCCTGCAGCAATATAGCCCCAGCCCGCCGGGACCAGGAACATTGCGATGAGATATCCTGCAATTTCATCGATCACGATCGAGGGACTGTCCTTTGTGCCGAGGATCGTCTCAGCGCGGCCGGCGGCCCAGGTGCCGATGACACACAGCAGGACGGTCAGGGCGGCATAAGGGACGACGCCGATATTCCGTACTCCGAGATAGAGCAGAACGCCGACAAGCGTGCCCGCTGTGCCCGGCGCAAAGGGCGATTTGCCGGAAAAGGCCCCCTCTGCGATGAAAAGAATGATTGTCCTCGATATTTTTTTCATCGGCGCCTTCATTGACAGCTCCGTGGATTGTAGCATCAGGCCCCGATTGCCGTCAAGGTTTGTTTTGGAATACAAAGCGGCATGCTTCAACTTCAAGCATGCCGCTTCATTGCGCACATAAGCAGGCAAAAAACCCCGACTTCACAACGAAAGAACGGAGGGAAGTCAGTTATTTCCCTTCCTGCCCTGTTGTTGGCTGTTTCTTGACGACCTCGTTAGAAGGTACATTTTCTTGTTTTGTCGTTGCTGACTCTTTGCTCACGAGCCCGGCAGCATTTTTATTTTCCCGGTCAGGCGTAGCGGTCTGCTTGCTCGAAAGGTCAGCATTGGCTTTTTCATCCGATTCAGGCACCAGCGTCAAGTTGAGGAGCTGGCTGGAAGCTCCTTCGGGAGAAAGCACTACTTTCTTTTCTTTATATCCCCGCAGTTTCACGGCAAGGATCTTTTTCTCCGCAACCATCTGTTCGTTTTCCGTAAACTTCACTTTTATGGTTGCCGGAGCCTGCCCGACCTGCTCTCCATCAATAAAAATTGCAGCGCCGGCGGGGTCCGTTTTCACGATAAATGATGAAGATGCGGCGCAACCGGAAAAGATCAGAAGAAACAAGACTGCGAGACTGCGGTACATGTTGCAATTCACTTTGCTCATTTTGATCCATCCTTCATTTTCTCGTTATTTTCACGCGTTAAAAAAAACGTGATATTCGGCATATCGATCGGATAAAGATCGCGGGTCTGCGGTTCATAGCCCGTTTTCCTAACCTGAATCACCCTTCTGAGCAAAGAATCGTAGGGCTTGTCCTTATTCCAGGTAAAGAATGTTTGAATTTTCAGCGGGGTCTCCCCGATTTTATCACCGTCCATGTAAACGATCGCTCCTGCGGGGTCGGATGAAATCAACAGGTCCCTGGTTATCTTGCTTCCCGAACTGCAGCCCACGAGCAAACCCAACATCAACAGAATAACAACGTTTTTAATTTTCATGCTTTCTCTCCTTTTCAGGCGCCGATATGGATAACGGATTTACAGCAACTAGGACAACTTAAATTAGCATAAACCGTAAGTATTTGTCAATGCAAATATTTTTTTCTGCCTGATGAGATAACGGAACTGCCGCTTGCCAGACGCAGAATCTGGGAAAGAATCAGGCCATGGAAAGTATGGGGAAAATCTATTTGTCTTGTGCCTTATCGAGCGCAACGCCGCCTTCGGCGCCCTGCGGGACGCAGCATCGGATGGCATCGAAGGCCAACAGCACGCGTTTCTCCCTCTCCAGCTTTTCGGGAGCAAGGGGCTTCGACTCTCTCCCCTCAAGCAGGCCGCTCAGTTCCTGCTTCGACGGGATCCCATCGAACCCCTCGCCGATGACTTCCTCCGTGGCCGTATCAAGGACAACGGCGCTCATCGGGTCGATGACGACCGCTATCGGAACAGGCGGGCTTTCCAGCACACGCGCCGCAGCCACTACATGACGTTCCCGGGACGAGAGGGACCCTGCCGCGCACTTGATCACCATGGCATGCCTGCCGCCGGAGGAAACGAGAAAATCCACAAAGGACGTTACGGTTTCTTTTCCGAGCGTCACGTTAAAGGAAACTTTCGTTTCTATATCGCTCGGAGCATATCCTTTCTCTCCAAGCAGCATGCGTTCCGCCATATGCCTGACAGCCACAGCCATCTCCTCGCCGTCTTCGATCTCCTGCTTCACAATGGAAAGAATTTTCTTTTCCCGCGTCACGAATTCGTCTTCCATAATATTCCTTCGGGATGCTATTTTTTCTTCCCGGTTTTCTTAATTGGACCTTTGCGTCCTTTGGCTGTTTTTGACGACGCTTTCACAATTTTTTTGATGCTTTTCTTGACTGCTTTCTTTGAAGCCTTCTTGACCGGTTTGGATACCGGTTTTTTCTTTATTTTCTTCACCGCTTTTTTTACGGTTTTCCCCCGGCTTGGTGCGCCTTTGGGGGTAACAGCTGCGCTGCTTTTCACCAGGGCCGTGGACCCCGAAGCGGAAGAAGCTGCCGGGACCAGCAGCGGTTTGGGGGCCGAAACAGGGCGCAGTTGTCTCTCCGGAAGGACCCCGAGGATGTCCCGCTCGCGCACCAGGATCAATTCTTCGCCGTTTATCGTGTACGTATTCCCGGCATATCGTTCGTAGAGAACGCGGTCCCCCGGCTTGACGGTCGTCGGGATGAAGCGGCGTTCTTTTTTCTTGTCTTTTTTCTTGCCGAACTTTTCTTCTTCGTATGCGCCTGGACCGATAACCTCGACAATGCCCTCATACGGCTTCTCCTTCGCCGTATCAGGAATAAAAAGTCCACCCGCGGTCATTTCTTCCGCATCGGACGGCCGTATCACGGCCCAATCATGAAGTGGTCGTACTTTCATCTTGTTCCTCCTGTCTCTGAAGTACGCAACAGTTGTATTATACGGGAATTCTGGCTTCCTGTCAAAAGAAGGTATCGGATGGGAGGGGTGGAACATCCTGGCCGATGTAACGTCATAGAGAAGAGGCTGTCCTGATCAATAATATTATCAGTGCCCGTCTGATCCCGATAAGTGGGATGAAGGCAATACACCCGATCGGGAGTGGCGGCATGCATTGCACACAGGCCCGGCAAAGCACAAAAAGAGGCCCGCATGATGATCATCCGGGCCTCTTTTTCAATTTCTATGTTCCCTCACGCGATAAGATTGTCGACAGCAGGAGATAGGGATCCGGCGTCGAAGAAACCTAGAAGAGGTCCGTCACCGCAAATGTGCCATCCAGCTTGTTCGACTCCCTGCCCGTGCTGTCCGTAACAGCGACCTGGAATGTGTAGTCTCCTTTTTTCGATGTGCTCACATCCACTCCAAAAGCGAGGGTGTCCGCGGTCCGAAGCGCCGCGTCGCTCAACGGGATCGTTTCAGAGGAAACCTCTTTCCCCTGCGCGTCATAGACAATCGTGCGCACGGAGGCGGTTTCAGCGTTCTTCCGCACGATATCGAACGTGCCGTTTAAAGCGGTCGTTTTCCCTTCATCATCCACCGGCGCTTGCTGGGGGATATAGACCAGGTTTGCTATTTCCGGCCCCTTCCCCTTATTATCGAGTGAGCACCCGCCCAAGCCGGTTGCAAACAGAGTCCCCAAAAACAGCCAAGCCATTGCCCCAATGATCGTAGAGATTTTCATTTCATAATGTCCTTTCTTGCTATTGGTTTCACGTTGCGTCAAGTTTACTCTGAACTCCGAACTGCCTTACTCCGTCACTTCCAGGACTCCTTCCATGCCCTTTGTCCGGTGCGATACAATGAACCCTTCATCGCAGTAAAAGGGATACTTGCCTAAAAAAACCATCCTTTCCCTCCCAGACACAAAATTCATACTTCGGAAAAGGGGCATCAATAACTTGTTGTTTTAAGATTATCATCTTTTCGCCTGTTGTCAAGAACCAGCACGTGCAGCGTTGAAAGCCATCATGATTACGGTCTCTTGACGGAACCTGTTAAGGACGCCCTGACAAAGCGAAGAAAAAGCGATCTTATCAAACCCAAAATCTACAGCGAGATCCCTCCGTGCGTCGAGTACTCGCTGACCGAGACCGGCAAGAGCTTAAGCACCATTCCGGACGCTCTGTCACAAGTGGGGAAGCAGATATAAGGTTGAGAATACGGAAAAGCAGGTTGACCAGGCGTGTACGTTAAAAGGTTCGGAAGCGTAACGCGTTTCCGTTCGGCAAGGGAAAGCGCGGGGAAGTTGAATTCCAAAATGTTTTTTCGGTCGATCTATCGGGCCGGGTGAGAATACACTCTGAAAAACAACAACCCCTGAGTTCTCCACAGCTGATGGATTTACTTTTTTTTGGTCTTCGGTTTTTTAACTTCTTTTTTTGCACCCTGTCGTGAAGCTGCCATGGTCATCCCTCCTTTCGTTTACGCTTTCACATCCGGCTGTTCCTGCTTCCGGT
>JAJYKN010000220.1 GCA_021788515.1 Nitrospirota bacterium
TCGCCTTTCGACGCGCAGCACCGCCGCCAGACGAGCTTTGCCTCCTTCGAGGTCGCGCCCTTCCTCGAGGACGAGGACGGCGAGGTCGAGATCGACGAGAAGGATCTGCGCATCGACACGTACCGCGCATCGAGCGCCGGCGGCCAGCACGTAAACAAGACCGACTCCGCCGTCCGCATCACCCATATCCCGACCAACATCGTGGTCCAGTGCCAGAACGAACGGTCGCAGCTCAAGAACAAAAATGTGGCCATGAAGGTGCTTCGTTCCCGGCTGTATGAGTTGCGGAAGAAGGAACACGACGAAAAGCTCGGCAAGCTGGTGAGCGAGAAAAAGGATATTGCCTGGGGCAGCCAGATCAGGTCTTACGTGTTCCAACCCTACCAACTGGTGAAGGACCACCGCACCGGCGTGGAGGTCGGCCACGTCACTGCCGTTATGGACGGAGACCTCGATCAGTTCATTGAGGCATATTTGATTACCGCAGGAGACCGGGCGGGGAAAACGGGGTAGGTACTGTCTCGGGTCTCAAGTTTCGAGGTTCTCATTCCGCAATCCGAAATCCGCATTCCGAAATTGATCACCGCCCTGCGATCTGGTCCGACCGCGCTTCTACATACTTCTTGATGCCCTTATACAGCGCTTCGGCGATGGACTGGCGGTAAGAATCCTGTCTGAGCAGTTTCTCCTCTGCCGGGTTGCTGATAAAGCCGACCTCCGCCAGAATGCTCGGCATCTCCGTATTGATCAGAACATAGAAAAACGCCCGCTTGATCCTGGCCTTGAGATCATCGGCGTGACGGTTAACGGATTTGAGATTATTCACGAGCGACCCTTGCACCGAATCGGCCAGGTAGAGGGATTCCTCGATTTTGTCATCCCGCGTAAGGTCCGCGAAGATACGGTCCAACTCGGTTTTGAGCTCAGAGAGTTTTTTCGTGGACATGGCGTTTTCACGCGCAGCCGTTGCCATGGCGTCCCGGTCAGAGGCCCGCAGGCTCTGTACGTACGTTTCAATCCCGCGCGCATTCCGTTTCCGGTTGGCATTCACATGGATAGACACGAACAGGTCGGCGCCTTTTGATTTGGCGATAAATGGCCGCTCCTCAAGCGGAATGAAGACGTCCGTGTCGCGGGTCATGACCACCTTGCAGCCGAGCCGTTCCTTCACGAGAACAGCCAGCCGTTTCGCAATATCAAGGGTAACCGTTTTTTCCTTTAGACCGCCCTTGCCGATGGCGCCCGGATCCTGTCCCCCGTGCCCAGCGTCGATGCAAATGGTTTTTATCTTCAGGCCAAGCTGCCGGGATAGGGAAAGTTTATTATCATTCTCCCCTTTTTTCGCGTCGGGGATCTTCGGCAAAAGAGGCGTTATTGATGGAGGCGCTATCTTTACCATCGGTTTTTGTTCGGCAATGCTTTCCGTCGCCTGCCCGGAATCCGTATCGGCGCTTGCAACAGGAGTAGCCGTCTCCTTTACGCCGTCTCCGGTCACATCAATGACAAGACGCTCCGGATCATGGAGCGGAAAAGCCGCATAGCTCTTGATACTAGCGAGGTCAAGGACCACGCGCACGATGTCTGGCGCGTATTGACTGGAACGGACCTGCTTCAGGATGCCGTCGTTCACCGGCAGCGGATCCTTATCCACAGAAGGGTCGAGCCGCGTATTCAGAATGTCGAATACCAGACGGTCCGGATGCTTGAGCTCCTGGGCCTGGAACTTGACAGCAGTGTTCTGCTCAATCACGATACGGGTATAGGCCCCGCCGGACCAATATCTGATTTTCTGGAGCACGCCCGCAGGACCCGTATTTCCCGTGGCTGCGATCACCGGCACCGGCATCCTGCGGATCTCCGGTTCCCGCTGCCTTCGTTTCCGGGGGGTTCGCCCATGCGAAGAGAACAGCGCTTTTGCTTTCTTCGTCCAGGCGCTGTCAGGGTATAACCTTGACATCTTCGTGAATGTTCCAGCTGCCGTTGTTTTGTCTTTTTTGTACGCCAGGCTCAATTCAATGATGTGGTAAAGAGCCTCAGGCGCCCGGGCATGCTTTGGATAGGCGACCTGACACTTCTCGTTGATCTGAAGGGCCTCGTTTAGATCCCTGGAAAACTTATTGAATAGATAGAGGTCCTGATAGGTCCCCGCCCGGTCAAAACAGGCGTCTCCGGCACTCGGACTATGGGGATACTTTTTTTCCACCAGTTCGAAGGTCCTGATGCAGTCCATCCAGTAGGAGCGGTATTTCTTTTTTTTCGGGGATTTTCTGAGGTCTGCCAGGCGCTGGCAGGCGATAGTATACCTATGCCCGGCTTCAGCGTTATAAGACGGGTATGCAGGCTTTGAAACGAGCAGCATGATGGCGCAAGCCATGAAGGCCGCGATACATGAACGGCCGCGTATCCACATAATTTGTCTGCTGATTTTTAACCGAATCATGCACCCTTGTCAACAAAAAAAGGCCCCGGACTCCCGGGGCCGATTTGATCAATAAGGAATGATGCCACTGGTCCGCTTCGCGGACGCACGAAGAAGCTCAGAAAAATAAAAATTTTTACAATTTTTAACCGTGCTAATCTGTGCGTCCCCATACTGTCGGGACCCGTGGTCAATTAAGCAACTTACGAAGCTGCCTTTGCCGTCTCGACAAGCTTCGTGAAGCTGGCCGGATCGGTTATCGCGAGATCAGCGAGGATCTTCCGGTCGATGCCCACACCGCTCTTCGTGAGGCCGGCCATGAACCTGCTGTACGTCACGCCGTTCAGGCGCGCGGCAGCATTAATGCGCGCGATCCACAGTCTGCGAAAATCCCGCTTGCGGGCCTTGCGATCCCGGTATGCATACTTCAGTGCACGGTCAACCGCTTCGGTAGCGGAGCGGAACAGTTTTGATTTTGCGCCCCAGTATCCCTCTGCCAGGTTGAGTACGCGATTTCTTCTGGCCCTCGATTTAGGGCCGCCTTTAGCTCTCGGCATTGCAGTAAACCTCCTCAGTCATGTTCAATGTTCATTGTTCAGAGTTCTCAACTGTCGCTGTACGACAATATCATCATTGAGCCCTGTACAGGGTACGTAATTATTAGTTCAGTCCGTATGGAAGCATCCGCTGAATGTTCTTCTTGTTGTCTTTGTCCACTACGAAACTTCCGGTCAGCCGTCTCCTGCGCGTGGCGTTTTTACCGGAAAGGAGATGGCCCTTCCAGCCCTTACGCCTCATGATCTTGCCGGTTCCGGACACCTTGAGCCTCTTGGCAGCGCTCCGATTCGTTTTCAGTTTCATCTTTGCCATATTATTCCCCTTCCAAAATCTTAAGTTTTTGCAGCAACCTGTATCAACAGCGGAGACAGTTTTCTCCGCGGGATCACCCTGGGATAGGTATTTTCGTCCAGCTATGCCGTTTTTGCCTTAGCACCGAGCAGTAAGGTCATGTTCCGTCCTTCCAGGCGAGGCGACGACTCCACAATGGCGTCATTCTGCAGTTCGGTGATAATACGGTTCAGCACCGCCCTGCCGTGGTCGATATGGGCCATTTCTCTCCCGCGAAACATAACGGTGACTTTGACCTTGTTGCCTTCCTCAAGGAACCGCTTGATGTTGTTCAACTTGAAATTGACGTCATGGTCGTCCGTCCTCGGTCGGAGTTTAATTTCTTTGACAACGATGACGGTCTGGTGTTTTCTCGATTCGGCGGCCTTTTTGGCCATCTCGTACTTGTACTTGCCGAAGTCCATGATCCGGCAAACCGGCGGTTTCGCCGTCGGCGCCACTTCGACCAAGTCGAGCCCGGCTTCTTCGGCCTTCTTGATCGCTTCCCGTGTATCCAGGATGCCGAGCTGTCCGCCTTCAGCATCGATGACGCGGACCTCCTTCACCTTGATCATGTAGTTGATTCTTGTTGTAATTTTACTGATAAACAATCACCCCCTTGTTAATTCTGTAGAAATACTCTTTTCTTGAATCAGTCTCTGGAGAGCGCTGATAAATTCCGCAAGCTTCATAACGCCCAGGTCTTTGCCGCCGCGCTCACGCACAGCGACCGCCTCCTGTTCGACTTCCTTGTCTCCCACCACGAGGATGTAAGGCACCTTTTCCATTGCAGCCTCGCGGATCTTGAACCCGATCTTTTCCGAACGGGTGTCGAGTTCCGCCCTGATCCCCGCTGCAAGCAGCCGCTCCCGGACGCCTTTTGCAAAGTCGAGCTGCTTGTCCGTGATCGAGATCACCTTCGCCTGCACCGGAGCAAGCCAGACGGGGAATGCTCCCGCGTAGTGCTCGATCAGCATGCCGAAG
>JAJYKN010000221.1 GCA_021788515.1 Nitrospirota bacterium
CCTGGTCGCCGGCCAGCTTCCATTGCGAACCGTCCGACATGACAAACTCAAGCCCGAACAGTCCCATCGCCAGCGTCTTGGGATAAATCACGGCCGCAGTGCCGTTGCGCGGGACCGGCGGAAAGGAGAACAAGGAAGGAGCTCAAAGCAAAAAAAAGGTATACAGAACGATACGCTCTGTATACCCGGAAACATACTGGCGTCATAAACTCCTTAGTTTGCGGCCACGGTGACGATATTGTCGACCACGTCGGCGAGGACTACGTTTTCAGACGGGAAGATAACTGCGAAGTTTGCTTGGAGCTTCTGATCAAAAGCGGCCCGCTTTTCGGCAGGGACCTGCATCAGTTCTGCAAAGCTGTCGAGGGTCTCACCCTGACCCTTGGCGATATCCCTGGCAAGATTGTCCATATTGGCAACCACAAACTCATTGAGGCGGTCGTTCTTCGCGACACTCCGGGGCTTTGCGCAACCCAGGGTCCCCGACGTAATACCGAACGTCTGGTTCGAGCAAATACCGTTCAGGAAAGTCGCTACGAGCTGGATAAAGCCGGGCTCGTTCCCGATGACCATGCCGCCCAAACCGCATCCTGCATCACCGTACTGTTTCTTTTCAAAAGCCAGCGCGGAACCAGCTACCATGAGAGACAGCGCAACAACCATTACCACCATGACCAGCCTTTTCATACCGTTCCTCCTCTAAGGAAAAGAATTTACAACGATGAATACTACTTAATCATAATTTTCCCGCAGTGTCAACTTAAAAATTATTTTGTTAAAATGAATTCCCGCATTCCGCAGAAAACGAGGGAACTCGCGAAACCTTCCATCTATTTAAGCTTGGACAAAAGATAGGCTTTAAGCCGTTTCCGCACTTCCGCTTCGTGTGTCGACCGGATATGTCCATTGTTCATGGTCAGCCAAAGCGTTTTGGGTTCTTGCGCTGCATCAAATAGCTCCTGTCCATGATGCACCGGCACGACGGGATCGTTCATTCCATGGATGATAAGTATTGGGATCGGCGATACCCTGGCAATGGACTTGATCGGGCTGAAGCGGTCGCTGAACATCCACGACAGCGGATATTGAAAGGGCCAGGTAAGCCAAAACGAGTTCATTTTTTCCCGCGCGATCTGGCTATAGCTGGCAAAAGCGCTGTCCACGATCACCGCACGAAGGTGTGCCCGATACGGCGAGTTCGCGGCAAGATTGACCGCAAAAGTGCCTCCGATGCTCTGGCCGAAGACAATAATGCGGTCTTTGTCCACATCAGGCATTGCTATGAGCGTCTCAAGAGCAGCCTCCGCGTCGTTGTTCGCGCCCGCGGCTGTGGGCTCTCCTTCGGATTGCCCATACCCCCGGTAATCGATGATGAACACGTTAAACCCGGCCTGGACCAGCCAGAGCACCCCGTTGACGTGCGTGCTGATGTTTTCGGCGTTCCCATGGAGCACCAGGATGCTCCCCGCCGCATCATGAGCCTTGAAAAACCAGCCATGCAGCGTCAACCCGTCGGTCGTTTTAAAATAAACATCCTGGGGAGCATAGGCTCGCACAAAGGGATTGTTGTACGGTTGTTTCTCAGGATAAAAAAAGAGAGCGCTGCATCCGGCGGAGATCAGCAGGAGCGCCAGCAAAAAAAGGAGAAAATACGGGGATCTGCTTTTTGACGCGGCTTTTTTATCTCTGCAACTGGCGTTTGTCATTCGGGAAAACACCGTTAGTTCTTTATGAGGAGGCGAAGCACATGGTTCAGCGTGATCTCAAAAGCGGCGCAGGGCATGGTGATCTGGCGGCGCTCGAGCACTTCAGGACGGACCTCGCCGATAAAGCCGAGTTCAACGTCAGCCGCGATGATTTTTCCGCAGCGGCCGGGAATAAAGAGTGCGTGGTCGGACGGTTCGAGTCTATATTCCAGGCCGAGGTAGTAGAGCAGCACATCGAGCGAGGAATGCATTTCCGAGAAGTTCGCGCCCGGATGCGAGATGAGCGCTGCCAGATTGAGGTCCGTGCGTGAGCCCATGATCGCGCTTTGATCGAACACGGCCGCCTCGCCCGCTTCGAAAATGCGATGCGGATAGAAGGCTTTTGAGCTCACCGCCTCCACGTTCAGGAGCGACGGGATGACGCGGTGCCGGAGCACGGAATAGGCGAGCGACATCACGTTGTCGACTTCCACAAGCTGCTCGTCCGGCTGGAGAGAGTCTTCCAGCTCTTCCCGCGAACAGAGGATGTTGGACATGATCTCCTGGAAACCGGAACCGACCAGGTGTCCGCGGATCGTGTCGGAAAGCAGTTCCAGGCGGGACAGGGACCCGACCGTGGATTGCTGCGGCATGACCGGCTCGAAGGAATCATACCCCCGGCTGATCGCGTAATCTTCCACGAGGTCCATGGGGTGCATAATGTCGTCCCGGTACGGCGCAACCGTGACCGTGACCTGCCCCCGGACGGCAGACACGATATGGCCGTATGATTCGAGGCGCTTTTTGACGTCTGTCAACGCGACATTCTCTCCGAGGCCGGCCGAGAATGTTGCAAGAGGAACTTTGAATTTCCCTGCGGTATGAACGGGAAAGGCGACGACTTTTCCGAACTCGGTGCCGTAGGGATAGGTTACCTTGACAGGCTCGATCTCTGCCCCGCGGTCGTAAAAACTCACGGCCAGTATGTTCAGGGTGAGCATCGTCATGCGCAGGTCCGTCCCCGTCACCTCGATAAGCACGTTTCGCGTATTGGATTTGACTTCGCCGATCTCCCTGCTGTTGATGATCGGCGGGAACGACAGCACATGGCCCATGCTGTCAGTCAGGACGGGATACTGAGGAAAGGGCTTTACGATGCCGCCGTAGGCAATGCCTTTGGGATGTCGTTCGAGGATCTCGGCAAGCGTAAGTTTCTCCTCCATCCCGAGGGGCATAAAGGACAGGGAAGAAGGCTCGGCCAGCCGATAATCGACGGGAAACATGATGCGGTCGAGCTCGTAGATCCCGATCGAGATTGTGGTCCGTTTTCTGCCGAATATCTCCGCGAGCTTGTCCTGGCTCTGGATCATCTGGGCCAGCACGTCATCGTTCATGCGAACGCCTGTCGCAGTGCAGGCAGCGATGAACGGGCGCACGGACTTCATCGCCTTCGAGACCCTGATTTCCCGCGTCGCCTTCCTGCCGTGTTTGAAGAAGTCGTAGACCTCGGGCTTGCCGGACAGAGCGATCCGTATCTGGCGCGCGATGCCCTCGGCGGACCAGAGGTCGGGCCTGTTGCTGTCCGAAAGCTCTACCTTGAGGTCATCGGTCTCCTCGATATACTCTTTGAGCTCCGCTTTCGCGAGCATCAGGTGCTTCTCCAGAGCGCTCAGGGAGAGTTTTTTACCGATGAGGCCGTCGAGGTCGTGTTTTTTAATATCTATTGTAGGCATATTTGAATGAGGTTCAGGGTCCAGTCATCAGGGTCCAGGTTTTGTATTTCCTGGCCCCCGGCCCCCGGACCCTGTACTCCCGCCCCCTGGCCCTTCTATCCCAGTTGTATTTTCTTCGTTCGAACAAAATCCAGATCGCGCGAGAACAAATCGCGAATATCCTGGATCCCGAGCGCGACCATGGCCATGCGGTCGAGGCCCAGGCCCCAGGCAATCACGGGCACGTCAACGCCGAGCGGTTTTGTCACTTCCGGCCGGAAGATCCCCGCCCCGCCGAGTTCCATCCATCCAAGTTCGGGATGTTTGACATGAAGCTCCACTGACGGCTCCGTGAAAGGAAAGTATGCCGGCCGGAACTGGAACTCCCCTGCCTTGGCGATCTCCTGTCCGAAGAGCTTTAAAAGACCGAGCAGCGTCTTAAAGTTGATATCAGTTCCCAGCACGATCCCTTCCACCTGGTAAAAATCAGGGGCATGGGTCGCGTCCACGGCATCGTAGCGGAAACACCGGGCAATGGAAAAATATTTCCCGGGGATCTTGGGGCCCGAGGCCAGGGTCCTCGCTGACACGGCGGTCCCTTGGCTGCGGAGGATCAGCCGTTTGGCGCGGTCGAGATCAAAAGCATAGCGCCAGCCTGTGGAGCCCGTCTTGCCGCCGTCTTTATGCGTTGCCGCTACCCGCTTCCCGAACGGTTCTTCGATCTCTTTCGCGGCAACGGGATTTTTCACGAAGTAGACGTCATGGATATTCCGGGCCGGGTGGAACTGCGGCATGAAGAGCGCGTCCATGTCCCAGAACTCGTTCTCAACCATGGAGCCGCGCATCTCGGTGAAGCCCATCGCCAGCAGTTTCTCCTTCACGAACCGGAG
>JAJYKN010000222.1 GCA_021788515.1 Nitrospirota bacterium
CTGCATCACTCTCGTAAGCCTTCTTTTCCGCTTCTGGGGAGTGTTGTTCAGCGCCGGGAGCAGCGGATCGCAGAAATACCACGTACAGAGGAACGGCCTTGTCCATCTCGGCTGAACGCAGCCCTGCGGCCCCATGCTTTCACAAGGACCTTCGAGCGGCCTCGACGGGTCGCGCCGCGGCACATCGATTCCGAGCGCCTGCAAATACCGGATGTCCCGCTCGCGGTACAACCCATGCCTCTGCCTGCAGCAGACGTCCGTGCAAGCCGGGCAGGTCGATTCCGTGTATTTCTCTATCAAAGGAGAGGACTCGATCAGGAGCTCTTTGAGCCGTTCGGCAGTTTTGGCGCGATCGCTTGTCATGGCACGCGGAGAAAAACCTTATCAAGGGCCGTGAGGGACATGATGAGGACGAGATAAATATTTATCTTTCGGAAGAGGACGGGAGAAGGAGGCAGGAAGGGGTGCTTCCCCGTCAGGGACCGTTCGTTCCAGATGAGCCATGCCGCCAGGGGGGCGAAGGAGAAATAGACGAACGGCGATTTTATTGAGCCGTAGAGCGGAAGGGCAAGGCTGGCAATCGCCGCTGCTGTGATCCAGACAAAGGTGATCCTGGCGATCTGTTCTTTCCCCATCACCCGGGTGAGCGACGGCAGGCCGGCTTGTTCATATTCCTCTCCATGGTTCAGGACAAGAAGCCAGAAGTGCGGCATCTGCCACAGGAAAAAGAGAAAGCAGATGCCTTCAAGCCGCCTGTCGAAAAGAGCGCCGCCCGCGCAGACCCACCCGATGGCAGGAGGAATCATGCCCACGACAGCGCCGGGCACGGACGCGAAGGCCGTGACCTTCTTGAGATACGTATATATACCGTTATACCAGAGAAGGGCGGCAAGACCGAGGACAACAGCAGTTGTGCCTCCTGCATAGGCAAGGAGGAGTTGCCCGGAGACCAGCAACGCCAGTGATAAGGACAAAGCCTGCCCTGGAGTAATGGCCCCTGAGGGGAGCGGCCGTTGGCGGGTGCGCTTCATTTTGCCGTCGATGTCTTGCTCCTGGAACTGGTTGAAAGCCGACGCGCCGCTGGCCAGAAGAAACACCGCACCGGCAGCGCCGAAGAGGTTGATCAACCGCTCGTGGTGGGCAAGAAAGAAGCCCGTTGCAGCGGACCAGGCTGCAAAGAGAGAAATGTATACACGACAGAGCGTGAGATAGGGTTTTAAGGCTGTCATGGAATTGCGGGCTGCTATTTCAGCTCCTTGATATATTCGATGATCTCTTCAATCTCTTTGTCCGTCAGCTGTCCCTGCTGCGACGGCATGATGGGCGGAAAGCCCTTGACCCGGTCGATCTCGGGGTGAAGCAGCGTCTGCCGGATGAACGCCTCGTCGACGGTGATTTCCCGCTCCTGGCCGTTGTGGATCACCGTCTCCTTTTTTCCGAAAACGCCTTTGAACGTGGGCCCGATCTTCGGTGTGCCGTCCGTTGTGTGGCAGGCAACGCAACCCTTGACCTGGATCAGTTTTTCGCCCGCTTCCGGTGCAGCCCCCGCCTTCTTTGCCGGCCCCTTTGGAGCGGGTTTCTTCTCTTCCGCGGCTTCTGCCTTCTTCCCCGTATACCATGCCTCGAAGTCCTTTTGCGGCATGACCTCCACTTTCGTGATCATGTCTGAATGTCCCACGCCGCAGTATTCAGTGCAGAAGAGATCGTAGGAACCGAGCTGGTCGGGCAGGAACCACAAGTGCGTTTCCCTGCCAGGAACGGCGTCTTCCTTGATGTGATAGGCCGGGATAAAGAGGCTGTGCAGAACGTCGGCCGAGGTGATCAGGAGTTTGATCGGCTTCCTGACCGGCACTTTGAGCACATTGGTTTCCTTGCCGTTGGCGTAGTCGAAGGTCCAGGACCACTGGCGGGCCGTGACGTGAATGACCATGGCGTCGGGCGGCGCCGTGCGCATGTATACGAAGCCTTTCCAGCCCACGTAGAACATCGCCAGGACCAGGATCATGGGGATCACGGTCCAGATGATCTCAAGCGAAGTGTTTTCCCTTACCTCCTCGGCCTGGGGATGGCGCTTCCTGCTGTAACGGAACACGAAGTAGAGCATCACCCCCGTGTTCAAGGCCAGGAGCGTCACGGAAATTCCCAGGATAAAAAAGAACGTGTCGTCCGCAGGGTTGGACAGGTTCGGCCAGCCGGTTACCATAAATACCTCAGTTCTTAGTTCTTAGTTCAGAGCACAGAGTCTTAAGTACGGAGTGCAAAATAAAGAGTACGGGATTTTGATTTACACTTTGAACCTTGAACTTTGAACGCCGTACTGTTTTTTACCGGTACCAGATGTCGAAAAACGTGAGTACGATGATGATCGAGATCGTCATGATTGGCACGAACAGAAGCAGCTTGAACAGCCGCTTTTCGTACTTCAGGTGCATGAAGAACCAGAGCACCAGGCTCGCCTTGGCCGAAGCGATGGCGATATTGGCGACCATGCTCCATTCGCCCATCTGCATCTGGGCGGCCTTGATCGTCAGGCCCGTGAGGCATAGGAGCGCGATCCAGACGAACACGAAGGTCTTGGTCGCAACGTGATGACTTGCGTTCTCTTCCATAGTCCTCTGCTTACAGGATCAGATAGAACAACGGGAACAGATAGATCCAGATTATGTCCACGATGTGCCAAAACAGGCCCGTATTCTCCAACTTCACGTAATCGGTGCCCGAGATATTGCCCCGCAGCGTCAACACGAACATGAAGATGATGACGGATAAGCCGATGATGACGTGAAGCGCATGGATGCCGGTCATGACGTAGTAAAGCCCGAAAAAAAGGATCTTGCCGTGGCTCATGGCCAGAAGCACGGGCGAGTCGGGGTACAGGCCTTTGCGGATATGGTCGCTCCACTCGAAGTACTTGTTTACCAGAAAACCGAGGCCCAGGAGCACCGTGGCGGCCTGGAACAGGAGGGAGCGAATCTTCATTCCCTTTTTGATCGCCGAGATTGCAAGGGCCATGGTCAGGCTGCTGGTCAAAAGGATGACCGTGTTTGCGGCCCCGAGGAAGATGTTCATCTCGCGGCCGGCCTCGTGGAAATCTGCGGTGTTCAGCTGGCGGTATTCGGCATAGACCAGGAACATGCCGCCGAAGAGCAGGATCTCGGTGAACAGGAAGAGCCACATGCCGAGCTTGGCTGTGGCGTAGTCGCGGTGTTCGATGTGCGCGGTTTCGTTCATAAGTACAAAAATCCTTGCATAGGGCATGGGGCATGGGGCAGGGAGCAGAGAGTAACACCGTTGCCCTTTACGTGCAGGTGCTTTTCGCGCTCTGCCCTTTGCCCACTGCCCACTGCGTATTATCTAAACTCATACGGTCCCTTCGTGACCACGGGCTGCACCGCAAAATTTTCCACGGGCGGCGGCGACGTGGTCTGCCATTCGAGCGATGCCGCCTCCCAGGGGTTGTCTCCGGCCTCGTTGCCGGCGAAGAGAGAATGGATCAGGTTGTAGAACATGATGATCAGGCCCATGGCGAGTATCCAGGAACCGATGGTGGCGACCAGGTTCGGGCCGTTGAATTTCGGAAGATAGTCGTAATACCGCCGGGGCATGCCTTCCCATCCGAGGACGAACATGGAAAAGTAGAGCATGTTGAAGCCGATGAACAGGAAAAAGCAGGCCAGTTTTGCCAGGTGCTCTTCGTACAGTTTGCCGGTGATTTTGGGAAACCAGTAGTGGAGTCCCGCAAAAAAGCCGAACCCCGCGCCGCCGAACATCACGTAGTGAAAGTGCCCCACGATGAAGTAGGTGCCGTGGACATGCACTGCCGTGGCAAGGGCGCCCTGCACGAGCCCGGTCAGCCCGCCGATGGAGAACAGGAAAATGAACGCGAGCGTATAGAGCAGCGGCGCGTTCATCCTGATCGAGCCCTTGTAGAGGCTCGCGATCCAGTTGAAGACCTTGATGCCGCTCGGCACGGCCACGATGAAGGTGAGGAGCGAGAAGATGATGCGGGCGGTGTCGCTCATGCCGCTGGTGAACATGTGGTGCCCCCAGACGAGATAGCCCACGAAGGCGATGGCAAGGCTCGATGCGGCGATGAAGGAGTATCCGAAGATGTTCCTGCGCGTGAACACCGGGATGATGTCGGTGACCGTGCCCATGGCCGGCAGGATCATGATGTAGACCGCCGGATGGGAGTAGATCCAGAACATGTGTTCGAAGAGGATCGGGTCCCCGCCTTTTGCCGGGTCGAAAAAGCCCACGCCGAAGTTTCGTTCGA
>JAJYKN010000223.1 GCA_021788515.1 Nitrospirota bacterium
TGGACCGTCAGTTCCAGATTGACGAACTGGAGAGACTGGCGATAGGCTTCGATGGCTTTCGGATAGTCTTTCTGAGACATGTACATATCACCCAGATTGATGTAAGGAATGTGGGGGGTTGTGTAGAGCTTGTTGGCGAGCGCTTTATTAAAAGCCTTGATCGCTTCTTTCCATTTTTGCTGTTTGAAGTATACAACGCCCAGCGCATTATAGGCTTCGGAGAAATTTTCGTCCTGATCTATGGCTTTTTCGTAATATTTCCGGGCAGCGTCCAGATTACCCTGGTAATCGCTGATGATCCCCAGGCCGTAATAGGACCGTTTGTAGGAACTGTCCGTTTGAATAGATCGGTTGAATTCGACCGATGCCAGTTCGAGGTTCTTCTCCTCAAGATAAGCCAGCCCCTTCGTGTAATATCCTTCAGCCATCTTCGCCTTGTCCACCGGAGGACCGGCTGTCACGCATCCCGCAAGGGCCAAAAAAACCATCAATACCACTTTTTTCATTGCAGTGCACCTCTTTTTAAAACGATGTAAGAAGCCGGGCAAGCGCCTCTCGGTCCCGGCTGACAACGCCTGTTGCGGACTGTATATCTTTTTTCGTTGCCGGTTTCGGCGGTTTCACGATCCCCGCTTTAATTGCAGACTGCAGAATCTCGAGCCGCGCTCTCTCCGCTGATGAAAGCGGCGCAACCGTCTCGGGTTCCTTCTGGATCTCTTCCTCATCGTTTTTCTTCGGGGCTTTCTGCCTTCGCGCTTTTGCCGGGGGCTCGGGAGCAGTTACCGCCGGCTCCGGAATCACGGGCGCTGCCTCTTGCACGGGCGGCGGCGCCGGCGCGGGCTGCTGCGGTACTGCGGGAACGGGCTGCTGAATATTTAGGGCCGGTGGAACCGGTTGCGCAGGCGGCACGTGCGGAGGGGTCGGTTGTGCTTCGGGCATCGACGGCGGTTGTGGCGGAGGAGGAGGCGCCGCCTGCTGCGCCGGGACCGGTTCCTGCGGCGCAGGCATCGGGGGTGGTACCGAAGCGGGCGCCTCGGGCTTCGCAAGGGGCGACGTAAAAATGTCCTGGGTGTCAATCCAGCGCATCTTTTCCTGGTGGTCCATCTTCGTGAAGTCCACCTCGTCGATCATTGCGCCGAGACCTTCGGCAAAATTGCGCGCTTCTTCCTCTACGGAGCCTGTTTCCTGTTCAGAGAAGGGATTGGAAGAATGAGAATAAAACATCCTCCTCCCCGTCACAAGAAGATGTATGCCGATATAGGCTGATATTTTTCCGCTGCTTTCCCGGAAAAATATTATATAACTGCGCGCTTCCTCAAGCATCATTTCAGGCGTTGCCACCTGGTGATTATTCATGGAAAAGAACGCTTTAATCATGTTCCGTTCCCTGGCTTTGAGGTCTTGTAAGGAGGGGTCGATGGTGAACATTGCGATCACCTGCATTCCTTGTTCAATATCCGACTATTTGAAATGGTCCTGCCGCTTCACGCGAACGTTGAGCCGAGAACTTTGAACGTTCGCGGTCATATGTCTTCGAAGTGTGTAAGTTTTTTAAACTCGCGGTATCTGCCTTCGATCTCCTTGTAGTCCAGGCTGCGGAGCCGGTCGAGGCTGAAAGCCTCCACGTTGAGCGAGGCCATGACACTGCCGAAGATCACGGCCTTCCGCATGCTGTTTTCAGTAAAATTCATCGTGTTCGCGAGATATCCTATGAAGCCCCCCGCAAAAGTATCGCCGGCTCCGGTGGGATCAAATACCGTTTCGAGCGGATAAGCCGGCGCGCTGAACACGCTGTGGCCATGAAACATGAGCGCGCCGTAGCTGCCCTGTTTGACCACGATCGTCTTCGGCCCCATGGCCTGAACGCTCTTTGCCGCCTTCACCAGGCTCGCCTCACCGGCAAGCTGCCGGATCTCCGCCTCGTTGATGGTGAGCAGGTCAACTTCCCGGAGCGTGCGCTTGAGCTGCACCGGCTTGCTCGAAATCCAGTAGTTCATCGTATCGCACGCAACGAGTTTCGGCTTCCTGACCTGTTTGAGAACGTCAAACTGGATCTCAGGATCCACGTTCGCGAGGAACACGACGTCGGACCCTTTATAGTCGTCAACGATGTTCGGCTTGAAGGTTGCCAGTACGTTCAGGTCCGTGGCGAGCGTATGCGCTTCATTCAAATCGAATCCGTACTCACCCTTCCAGCGAAAGGTCTCGCCCTTCTGCACCTCAAGACCGCGGGTGTCCACTTTTCTGCTTTTGAGGAATTGAATATGCTCCTTGGGAAAATCCTCACCGATCACGGCTACAAGCCGGACGTCGGTGAAGTAACTGGCTGAGGTGGAAAAATACGTTGCAGAACCGCCAAGAGCATTATCAACATTCCCGAAAGGAGTCTTGACTGAATCCAGGGCAACCGTACCGACAACGAGCAAACTCACGTAGAAACCTCCTGACAGACAATACGACGAATCGGAGAATCGGCGAAGGGAGAACCGGAGGACGCATCAGATCACCGTTTCACCGGTTCCCCGTTTCGTCATTTTCTTTTCAGGTACTTCCCGATGATCGGCGCCAAATCCTTTTTCGTCTTCGCGGGGATCAATTTCTCCGGCGTCATGATCGTGTTCCGAAGGGCGTCCCCGCAGGAACAGGTCCGCGCTGCCGGAAGCGCCCGCACCGCTTCACGGATCATGGCCTTCGACGTTTCGATGTTGTGCTTCATCACCGCCAGCACAGCCTCGACGGTAACAGCCTCTTCGCTGTGATGCCAGCAGTCGTAGTCCGTCGCAAGAGCGATGGTGCTGTAGCACATTTCCGCTTCCCTGGCCAGTTTGGCCTCGGTGGCATTCGTCATGCCGATGACTTCCACGTTCCACTGTCGGTACGCGAGCGATTCGGCGCGCGTTGAAAACTGCGGCCCTTCCATACAGAGATACGTGCCGCCGCGGTGCACGGTCGCCCCGATTGTCACGCCTGCCTCGGTCAGCGTGGTGCCGAGGTCGGAACACACGGGATCGGCCATCCCCACATGGGCAACGACACCGTTGCCGAAAAAGGTGCTCCGCCGGTGCTTGGTGTGATCGTAAAACTGGTCCGGGATGACGATATCGCCGGGCTTGATCTCTTCCTTCATGCTGCCCACGGCGCTTACGGAGATGATCCGCTCCACACCAAGCTTCTTCATGCCATACATGTTCGCGCGATAGTTGATATCCGTGGGGAGAAAGCGGTGGCCGCGTCCGTGCCGGGGAAGGAATGCCACGCGTTTGCCGTGGAGCGTGCCGATGATAAAGTCATCAGATGGTTTGCCAAAGGGAGTTGTTATCCTGACTGGTTTGATTTGGGTCAGCCCTTCCATCTCATAGAGCCCGCTCCCGCCGATGACGCCGATTTCGATCTTTTCCGACTTTGCACTTCGCTTCGCCATTCTGAACAATCCCTTAAAAAAAATACATCGATGATTTTCATGGAAAAATGCAGATTCAAGAATGGTGAAGAGGTACAGGGGCCTGGTTCTCCTTGCATTCTTAATTCCGCATTTCGAGCTTCGGCATCGGTTCAGGCTTGCGTCACGCCCTGCTCTGATTCCTTTTTCATCTCGACATGCTCCAGCAGCTCGACGGGTTTTTCCGGGATGATGGTGGAAATAGCATGTTTATACACAAGCTGCTGGTTGTCCTGCTTTAACAGGATGACAAAATTATCGAACCCCTTGATCGTCCCGGTAAGCCGCGCACCGTTGACCAGGTACATTGTCACGGGAATCTTTTCCTTCCGCATCTGGTTCAAGAAAATGTCCTGGAGATTGACCTGCGACTTTCCCATCCACCCCTCCGAAAAAACGTCCCGCGCCGATTCACCTTATCGGCCCCGGGACAAAATAATTTTTGTAATCTTATACCAAGTTATTTGAGATTTCAATGTATTTCTTTATCCGCTCCGAGATCCCCTCTCCTGAATCGAGTCCCGAGATGTCTACCCAGGTGGCCTCGGGCTCTCGCCGGAACCAGGTGAACTGGCGCTTGGCATACCTCCTGGTGTCGCGCTTGAGCAGGGCCACGGCCTCGTCCCGGGAAGTCCTCCCGAGGAAATGCGCCAGGAAATGTTTATACCCCAGCCCCTGCATGGATATCAGGTCAGGGCTGTATCCGCGCTCCATCAGGGTCTTGACTTCCGCTTCAAGCCCCTGGTCCAGCATGGAATCGACGCGTTTTTCGATGCGCGGGTACAATTCGCTTCTGCCTCGCACCAGGAAGAGCAGCCGGAATTGGTACGGCCGG
>JAJYKN010000224.1 GCA_021788515.1 Nitrospirota bacterium
CTATACATCCTCGGTCACGTCCGAGACCCGGTATTGTCCCGCCAGGGCGATGGCTTGGGCCGCATAGTCCGGGTCTTTGTCGCGGATCGCGCTTTGCAGCAGCTTCACGGCCTCGGGGTCCTTGAATTTCAGGAGCGTGCTGAGCGCCTCGATCTTGATCGTCTTGTCCCGGTGCTGCAGCAGCGGCTTGACGTAGGGAAGGGAGGAAACGGTCCCCGCGCGGCGGATAAAGATCAGGAGATTCCGGACAAAGAGCGGCCGCGGGTCCCGCAGCCTCTTGTGCGCCTCTCGCACGGCCGGCTCACCGAAAAGACAGAGCAGATTGAAGAGTACCCGCCTTCCGCCCACTGTTTCGTCCCTGCTGAAAATATCCATGAGCCCGGGCACCACGTCCGGCCCGAGGGCCTGGATCAAACCGCCGGCTTCCTGTCCTTTGTCGCGCATCCAGAGCTCAAAGGCTTTCAGCGCCCGCATGATGAATTCCGGGTCAGTAAAAAACTTCTTCGCTTCTTCTGCGATTTCCCGGATGCCCTGACTCGGTTTGTCCGCGGCGTGTTTGCGAAGCGTTTCCAGAATGTCCCAGAGGATCTCAAAATTGCCGGTGTCGAGAAATTGGGGCATGATGGCAACCAGTTTCCGGGTAAACTCCCGGTAGTCCTCCTCCTCGATATCTTCTTCGAGAAAAGCGAGGAGCGCGCCGCCGATCTGGAAATCGAGCCGATCATCATCCAGCGTCTTCAGATAATCATCGAGCGGGAACGGCTCAACAGCGATCCCTGCCCCCTCGGACAGCTGTTTCAGCATGGCCTGGTAATCCGCGCCCACATACTCTTCATACTTTTCACGATCGAACAACTTTTGCATATGTTCAGGCAGGACCATTGGCGAGACAAAGCCTTTTGCCGGGTGGCCGGCCGCATCATGCGATGGCCCCGCATCGTGGTGCGACTGGGCGAGCTTGCTCACCAGTCCTGCCAGGGTCGGAGAAATTTCCCGGCCCTCGGCGCTTGCCTGGCCGATCATTTCGATCACGAGATCGTCGGCAAATCCCCCGAGGACCTCCGAAGCGTCAACAGGAGCATTCGTGTGCGCTGCCAGCCGTTTGAAGGCAATGGACAGGAACTGTTTCCGTAGTTCCGGGTGAAGGTCCCGGAGCAGCGCGTTCATCCTCGCAAGCGTCTTCGACTGCTCCAGGGTGAGCTGTTTTTTTTCAGCCGCGCCGCGCACATAGTCGGTGATGATCCGGTCGTAACTGTCGATCGCCGCACTCGCGTCCAGTTTGCGCTCGTTGAGGAGCTGTGCAAGCTGCGCCGGATCGATCTGTTCGGCTTCGTTGAGCGCTATTCCCTCGCCAGGCGCGGCAAGCGTTCCTTCGGAGAGATGGGAAACGAAATCCTGCCACAGGTTTGCGTCGGATTTCTCTTCCCCTTTGGACTGCCGCGCGCTTATCTCCTGCTCTTCGGTGACATGGAAGGTGGCATAGTCGATGGCGAGAATTTTGATGTGCCGGATGGCGGCATCGGCCATGACCTTCTCGATCCCGCCCCCTGCCCTGATGTCGTCGGTCTTGGTCGTGAGGATGCGGTGAAAGCGCACCAGTTCCTCTTTGTCCAGCCCCTGCACGAACGTCACGGCCGCAATTCCCTGCTGGTTCATGGAAAGCGCGAAATCGCGATACACGAGATTTTTCTGGTCAAGATAATCGCTGCCGACCAAAAGCGTGTCCTTGGCGACACCGAGGGTCATTTCAGCGCGGATTTCAAACATTTTCTGGAGAAGGTTATATGCCCGGTCAATGCTTTTGGTAATCTGGATATGGCCGGGAGGATAGATGCCGACGTTTTTCCGCGAAATATTGAGTTCAATGACGGCTTCGGATAAAAGGCGGGTGTCGAGGGGGACCTCGCGCTCCGTCTTCTGTGCAGGTGCGGGGATCTCTTCTTTGCCGGATTTATTGCCGGGTACTTCGTTCATGGCATTATTATATACAGATTTGATAAATTTTGCATTAATTTGAGATGCAGTTACCGCGTTCGTGCAAGCAGAATCAGCAGGAAATAAAAGAATGCAGATGCACTGGGCCGCGCCGGAACCAGCCTCGGTCCCGTGGCCTTCTATGCTATACTTTAACTGCAATCAAGACCATTGGCAAGAACAGAGAAGAGGCATTATGCTGTTCAGGGTGCTGCATAAAGACGAGTTGAGCACTTTGTTCGACCAGCTTGCACGGGCGAATACCACTGTCGGACCAACAGAGTCCGGCACTGACCAAAAAGGCAACCCGATCTATGCCTTCGAACCGGTCTCAGACTTCGCCGACCTGCGTCTGAATTACACCACGACAAAACTGCCGGCAAAACGCTACTTTCTCCCCTACCAGGAAGACCTGGCTTCCTTCCGGATGGAGGGAGAGGACTGGCACAAAAACGTCGATTACAACATCTACAAACCCTGCGTCTTTTTCGGCCTCCATGCCTGCGACATCAATGCCCTGAACAAGCTCGACAAGGTCCTGATGAGCACCGTGTACCCCATGCCCTATTACGCTGCCAAGAGAATGAACATGTTCATCATCGGCATCGACTGTCAACCGCAGCCCTTCTGCTTCTGCCGGTCCGTTGCATCAGACAGCGTTACCCACGGCTTTGACCTGTTCCTCACCGACATCGGCGATCGCTATTTCCTGGAGGTCCTTTCCGCCACAGCGTATAACGTTCTCAAAACCGTGAAAACTTCCGAGCCGGAAGAAAAGGACCATGTCCAATACATGAAGGTCACTGCCGAGAGGAACAGGAAATTTACGGCACACATCGATACGTCGGACCTCGCCAAGATCCTCGATATGGAATTCCAATCCCCTGTGTGGAAGGAATGGGGAGATAAATGCCTCGGGTGTGGGACCTGCGCAAACGTCTGTCCCACCTGCTACTGTTACGGGGTCGAGGAAACCGTGAACGTAGATCTCAGAGGGGCGCGAAAGAGCAAAACGCTCTACTCCTGCAATGTCATCGACTTTGCCGAGGTCGCCGGCGGCCACAATTTCCGGCCCGAACGGTCGACCCGCCTCAAATACCGCTACTACCACAAACACCGCGGCTTCGTTGAAGCCTTCGAGGAATCGCTCTGCGTCGGCTGCGGCCGGTGCGGCGAGGCCTGCCTTGCCGGCATTACGGTGCCTGAGGTCATCGCCAGCGTGCGGGGAGAGGAGCAGTGACATGGATCATCGCCTTCCCTTCCATGAGGTGATCCCGGCCAGGAAATGGCAGCGCAAAACGGACCTCGGCAGCTTCGAATACACCTACAAGGCCGAGATAACGAGCATCTACCGGCTTACGGATTACGAGAACCTCTATCGCATCCGGATCATCGATCATGACGACCGAAAACACTTTTCCTTCCATCCCGGCCAGTTCATCATGTTGGAAGTGCCCGGGGTCGGTGAAGCGCCGTTCTCCATTTCCTCCTCGCCGAGCAATCACGAGGACATCGAGCTCTGCATCAGGACCGCGGGAAACCTCACCGCCTTTCTCAGCCGTGCCCGACGCGGCATGCATGTCGGCCTCCGCGGCCCCTTTGGCACGAATTTCCCGATGGAACGCATGCACAACGGACATATCCTGCTCATTGCAGGCGGCCTGGGGCTTGCGCCCCTGCGCTCCCCCATCGCCCACGTGCAGGAGCACCGGAGCAAGTTCGACCACGTCGATATCGTGTACGGCACCAAGGACCCTTCGCGGCTGTTGTTTAAATTCCAATACGACATGTGGAAAAAGGACGACATCAATCTCCACATCATCATGGAGAAAGCAGACCCGTCCTGGACCGGCCCGGTCGGGCTTATCACCAAGGTGCTGGAGGAAATCATCGGGAGCCGCGACGACTCCTTCATCGACAATACCTATGCGATTGTCTGCGGCCCTCCGGTCATGTTCAAGTTCGTGTGCGGCGAGCTGTCGGAGCGGGGCGTGCCCATGCAGAAGATGTTCGTGTCTCTCGAACGCCGCATGCACTGCGGCATGGGGAAATGCTGCCGCTGCAACGTGGGTTCCACCTACACCTGTCTCAAAGGTCCGGTCTTCGACTACTGGACGGTCATGAACTTGAAAGAGGCGATCTAAAGAAGAAATATCTGTTATCACACGAAGACACGAAGGCATGAAGAACGACGAAAATAAAATTTCCCGATGATTTGACAAAAGAGAGTCTTTAAGCTTCTCTTCGTGGCTTCGTGGCTTTGTGTGAGAAACGGATTCT
>JAJYKN010000225.1 GCA_021788515.1 Nitrospirota bacterium
GGTACTGTGAACGTAACAGTAAAAAATATCGAGATTGTTGAAGTCCGGCCTGACCAGAATCTGCTGTTTGTTCGCGGAGCGGTCCCGGGCGGTGCCAATGGTCTCATCCTAATATATAAGGCTGATTAAGAATAAGAGGATTAGCAAAATGCCGTCAGTCGTAATGGTTGATCAGAGCAACAAGAAAGTAAAGGATGTAGAGCTTCCGAGCGTGTTCTCGGCTGCAGTACGACCGCACCTTATGCATGCTGCAGTCGTCAATCAGCTGGCAAATCGGCGGGCAGGAACCGCAGCCACCAAGAACAAGGCGCTCGTAAGCGGTGGCGGAAAGAAGCCGTTTAAGCAGAAAGGCACGGGCCGCGCGCGCGCGGGCAGCAATCGTTCCCCCCTCTGGAGACACGGTGGAACAATTTTCGGACCGATGCCGAGAGACTATTCCTATGCTCTCCCGAAGAAGGAAAAGAGAGCGGCTCTTGTTGATGCTATCTCGTCAAAGGTTGCCGATAACAGGCTGATCTTGGTGAACAGCCTTGAATTGGCCGAACCAAAAACGAAGCTGGTTTCGACATTGCTGGATACGCTCGGCGTGCAGGACACCGTTCTCGTACTCATAAAAACCGAGAACAAAAACCTGACGCTTGCAGCGAGGAACGTTCCGTCGGTAAAAGTGCTCAGGATGGACAACATCAACGTCTATGACCTGCTTAAGTACCAATACCTCATTACTACGCAAGACGCGCTTAACGCCATGCAGGAGGTATACGGGAAATGATGGATCTCTATGATGTCATACGGGTGCCGCGGATAACCGAGAAAGGCGCACGGCTGAAAGAAAAAAACAACGTGTTGACCTTCGAAGTGAAGATAGATGCGAACAAGGTGCAGGTGAAGAAGGCGATAGAAGGAATTTTTAAAGTAAAGGTCGCGGGTGTGACAACGGTAAAAAACGCAGGCAAGAACAAGCGTGTGGGCCAGCGGCTCGGCCGCAGATCCGACTGGAAGAAAGCGTACGTAACGCTTAAGCCTGGTGAAAAGATCGATATATTTGAGGGTGCTTAAATGCCGGTAAAAACTTACAACCCAACGTCTCCAGGAAAGCGCTTCCAGACTACCTCGACCTTTGAAGAGGTTACGCGAAGCACTCCTGAAAAATCGCTCGTCGTAAAAATCAGCCAGAGCGGCGGAAGGAACAACCGCGGCAAAATAACCGCTCGCTACCGGGGTGGCTGGCATAAGAAAAAATATCGAGTGATCGATTTCAAGCGTGATAAAATTGGCGTGCCTGCGAAGGTAGCAGAAATCGAATATGATCCCAACCGTACAGCGAGAATCGCTCTTCTCAATTATGCGGACGGAGAGAAACGCTATATTATTGCTCCGCTCGGGTTGAAGGTGGGAGATAATGTTGTGTCCGGTCCCGATGCAGACATCAGGATTGGAAACGCACTGCCGATGAGTGCGATTCCCGTAGGCACCAATATCCATAACGTGGAGCTCAAGAAGGGTGCCGGCGGACAACTTGCGCGGAGCGCCGGTTCTACCGTACAGCTTCTCGCCCGTGAAGGCGAATATGCTACGTTGCGGCTGAACTCCGGGGAAGTTCGCAAGGTCCGTTCCGAATGCATGGCCACGATTGGGCAGGTCGGCAACCTCGATCATGAAAACATCAGCATCGGCAAGGCCGGCAGGGCTCGCTGGATGGGGATGCGACCGCGGGTACGCGGTGTAGCCATGAACCCTGTTGACCATCCTCTCGGCGGCGGCGAAGGAAAGTCATCGGGAGGAAGGCCTGGCTGCTCGCCTTGGGGTCTTCCGGATGGAAAGAGAACGCGGAAAAATAAATCCACAAGTCAATTTATTATTTCGAGAAGAACCAAGAGCAGGTAAACGAAGAAGCGGAGGATTGCGGTGCCGAGATCAGTTAAAAAAGGCCCTTTTATAGATGACAGCCTCATGAAAAAAGTTGAGGCTATGAATTCCACCGGGGAAAAGAAGATCCTCAAGACCTGGTCCCGGAGATCGACGATTACGCCTGATTTTGTGGGTCACACCATGGCGGTGCATAACGGGAGGAAGTTTATCCCCGTATATGTTACGGAGAACATGGTTGGCCACAAGCTCGGAGAGTTTTCGCCGACACGGACGTTTAAGGCACACGGGGGATCAAAGGCCGCGGAAAAGACGAGTGCTCCGAAGTAGAACGCAGAGTGCACCGTTTTTGAGAGTGAGGAAGGTCAGATGGAAGCAAGCGCTACAGTCAGACATATACGCATTACGCCGCGCAAGGCGCGACAGGTGATAGATCTCATCCGCGGGAAAATGGTGGGAGATGCCATCAACATTCTTACGTTCACGCCGCTCCACGCCGCGCGGATTGTCAAAAAACTTCTTGATTCAGCGGTTGCCAACGCCGAACAGAAAAAAGTCGGCGATCTGGACACGCTGAAGGTCACCAAGGCTTTTGTGAACCAGGGCGTTACCATGAAGCGGATGCGCGCCCGGGCCATGGGCCGCGGGAACGTGATCAAAAAGAGAACGAGCCATATAACGCTGGTGTTGTCAGCGTAGGTACTTTTACGGAGGCATCATGGGACAGAAGGTTCATCCAATCGGGCTGCGGCTCGGAATCATAAAAACATGGGATTCGCGCTGGTTTTCTCAAAAGAACTATGCTGCGCTTCTTCATGAAGATATTAAGATCCGCAAAATTGTGAAAGAGCGGCTCATGCATGCTGGTGTTGCGAAGGTGGAGATCGAGCGGGCCGGCCAGAAGGCCAAGATCAATATTCACACTGCGCGTCCGGGCATCATTATCGGGAAAAAGGGCGCCGAGGTCGATAAACTCAAAAAAGACCTCGAAGCCATGACCGGAAAGCAGATGTACATCAATATCCAGGAGATCAGACGTCCGGAACTGGACGCCCAGCTGGTGGCCGAGAATATTGCGTTGCAATTGGAGCGCCGGATCGCATTCCGCAGAGCCATGAAGAAGGCCGTGACGTCGGCGCTTCGTTTGGGAGCGCAGGGCGTAAAAATTATGTGCGCCGGAAGACTCGCCGGGTCAGAAATTGCAAGGACCGAGTGGTACCGCGAGGGGCGAGTACCGCTTCATACGCTCCGCGCGGACATCCAATATGGGTTCTTCGAGGCAAAGACCACGATGGGCCAGATCGGCGTTAAGGTTTGGATTTACCGAGGCGACGTGCTTCAGCAGCCGACAACTGCTGCGTAACAAAAATTCTTAATCGAACGATTATCGCTGGACTAAAGGATCGTCAACATGTTAGCACCCAAACGAGTAAAACACAGGAAGATGCATAAAGGCAGAATGACCGGCATTGCCTATCGTGGCGCCGAGGTCAGCTACGGGGAGTACGGCCTCAAGGTTCTGGAACCGGGCTGGATTACGAGCAGACAGATAGAAGCGGCACGTATCGCTATGACCCGCTACGTCAAGCGTGGAGGGAAAATATGGATTCGCATTTTCCCCGACAAACCAATTACGAAAAAACCTGCTGAAACCCGCATGGGAAAAGGAAAGGGAGCGCCAGAGTACTGGGTTGCTGTCGTGAAACCGGGTAGGGTGCTCTACGAGATGGGCGGCGTTGACGAGTCTGTTGCCAGGGAAGCGTTTCGGCTGGCGGCGTATAAGTTGCCGGTTGCGACGAAGTTCGTCTCCCGGGAGGCTGACATATGAAAACCAGAGAATTGAGAGACCTGTCGAACGAAGAACTGCAGGCAAAGGCGGCAGACATCAAGAAAGAGCTGTTTAACCTTCGCGTTCAACAGGCCATGGGACAGATCGAGAACCCGATGCGCTTGAGAATACTGCGCAAGGATATCGCCAAAGCAAAAACAGTGTTAAAGGAAAAATATGGAAGAGGCTAAAAAGAGAAAAGCGTACATCGGGCAGGTTGTCAGCGACAAAATGGACAAGACCGTCGTGCTGGCTGTGACAAGACGCATAGCGCACCCTAAGTACGGTAAAACCCTTAAACGCACCACCAAGTTCAAGGCGCATGACGAAAAGAACGAGTGTAAGATTGGCGACACCGTACGGTTCATCGAGACGCGGCCGCTCTCCAAGGAAAAGCGCTGGAAAGTGCTTGAAATCATCGAGAAGGCGAATTAAATTCAGAAGCGAAAACTCTTTACAGAGGATTGAGATATGATTCAGCAACAGACAGTACTGGATGTGGCCGATAACTCCGGCGCAAAAAAAGTCATGTGCATAAAGGTGCTCGGAGATCG
>JAJYKN010000226.1 GCA_021788515.1 Nitrospirota bacterium
GCCCGCAATGCCGAGGACGAGCCCCAGGAGGACGAAGTTTTTGAGCCTTGGTGAACGCTCCAGCCTCTGGATTGCGAATATGAGCGCAAAGGTGATGGGCAGGAGCAAGGACTCCGGGAGCAGCATAAGTCCGAGCCCGGAGAGCAGAAAGGAACTGTTCAGGGCAACAACCGCATAGAGCGCGGTCCTTCTTCCGCCGAGCGATAAGGTGAACCGATAGCATAAGAACGACGTGACGATAAAGAGAAGGATGGCCGGAAGCCGCGCCAGGAATTCGTTCGTGCCCAGCGTGTAGTAGAACAGCGCATGGGTCCAGCCGACCAGGGGCGGATGATCGAAGTAACTGAGCGCCAGATGCTTGGCATAGAGAACATAGTGCGCTTCGTCAGTGCCGAGCCCGAAGGTCGGCGCCACAGCCAGGCGGACGGCGGTGAACACAGCAATGATCCAGAGCGCCGCCCGGTTGTCGCGGTACAGGGATGCGAGTTTTTTCATTTCAGTTCTTCCAGTTTGGGACGAAGGATTCCGAAGACCTGTTCAGGAGTGATGACCTGGAGGCAGACGTTGTCCGTGCACGCGGTCTTGCGGTGGTTAGACGCGGAAACGCAGGGCGAACAGGCCAGCCCGGCGGAGATCGGCGTGGTCGTGCCGAGGGTGCCGTACAGCCTGGGAGTTTCGGGTCCGAAAAAAACATACGTCGGCATCCCGGTGACCGAGGCGAAGTGCGGCGGCCCGGAGTCGTTGCTCAGCATGCAGGCGCTTATGGAATAGAGGGCCGGCAAATCGGAAAGACTTGTTTGGCCGGCAAAGTTTACGCAGCGATCGCTGCTGACACCCGAGATGATCGTCTCCAGGCCCGCCCGCTCGCTCTTTCCGCCGGTAAGCAGGATGGCCGTCTTGGGGTAACGTTCGATGATCATGCGTGCCAGGGTAATGTATTGTTCCTGGGGCCAGCGCCGGATCGGCAGCAGCTCCGAAGCGTTGGCGTTGAAAAGAACGATCTGGTGGCGCCCCGGGTCAAAGGCGGGGAAGGTTTCTTTGATTCTGCGGCGCATGGCCTCTTTAGCCAATTCACTCACAGCGACCTTCGGCAGCGTTATCTCGTCGTCGGAGATGGCTGTTTTGGAATAGGGCAATTCTGCTTTGTCGCTCAGAAGCGCATTGGCAAGGGCGATAAAGTTCTTCGAAATATGGATATGGGGGTTGTAGGCTACCTTGTGGGTCAGCATATCACCGCGGTAGAGCCCCTCGTTATAGAAGGCATAGAACCCGACCGTGGTCTTCGCCCCGGAAAGGCCGGTCAAGAGAGCGCTAAAACGGGAAAAAAGCTCCATGTCGATGATCGCGTCAATACGCTTTTTGCGGGTCCAGAAAAGAAACTTGAGCGCATCAAAGGCGAGCGGGAAAAACCCGCTGTCGTCGATGGTATAGATGTTTTCTTTCGGGATTGTGCCCAGGAGCTCCAGGCTGGGGCTGTTTTTCTTGAAGATGGCAAAGTAGAGGTTCGCGTTCAATCGCTGTTTCAGCTTTCGCATCGCGGGATCGGCCAGGATGGTGCTGCCCATTTCCGAAAGCTCGATGAGCAGGATATTGTTCGGCTTCGCGTTTTTCTTCCGGAAGGAAAACAGCGCGAACAGCTTTTTTACGATCGTCAAGCTAAAGCAGAGCGGCACGCCGGCATAGTAATCGACGTTTCGCATGGTATCGACTTTCATCAAAAACTCCTATTTCTTCCCTGTGGCGCGTCCGGGATTCCATCTCTCAAAAAAACGGTCCATGGCCTGGGTCTCCCCGAACGGGACGTGCCCGTAGCGCAGGGATAGCTGCTTTGACGCGACGCTTTTCGGGTCCTTGTCTACGACCACTTTCCACATCGCAGCTGCCAGCCCCGATCTGTCCGCACCTGCCTGGCAATGAATCAGCAGGGGCCGGGGGGCCGTTTTAAAGATCTCAAGCAGCTGGCCGGCTTCGGCGTCAGTCGGTTCCTGAGACGCGCTGAGGGCGACGTCGTAATGCTGCAAGCCCAGTTTCGCGCTTGCAGCCATTTCTTCCACATACCAGCTCTCGTCCGGATGCCGCCCCCGCAGGTTCAGGACGCTCCTGATCTTGTATTTTTTGACGTAGTGCGCCAGGTTGTCGCTGTCTGGTTGTGCCGAGCGGTAGGCTTCCCCGGGCGTGATCGGATAAAAATTTCCCTGAACTCGCACGGAAACGATATAGCCGGCAACAGATAGAAGGATGACGGCCAGAAGCCAGATGCTGTAGGAACGTAAAGTACGTCGTTTGAACATAATTATGCCGATCGATATGGCCTCTGACTCATTCTTGCTTGTTTATAACGAGGAAGTTCATGGCGGCCAAAAAGACGAATTTTCAGAAGACCTTATATTACCCGTTCCGGTGCCTGGAGTCAATATATTAGAAAGGCAGGTAGACAATACGACTTGACACTCGTGCCGACCTGTGGTACGAATATCATTCGATTGTTAAAAACGCCTTTAAGGACAGCCATGAAAACAGAGAACCTTGCCATAGTTTTCGTCGACATCGCGGGATTCACGCCGAAGACCTCCGCCCAGACCCGCGAAGAAAATCTCAATTTGCTGCGGCGTTTCGATGGACTGGTACGGCCGCTCGTACGAGTCTACAATGGAAAAGTGATCAAGACCATCGGCGACGCCTTCCTGCTGACCTTCCGCTCCCCCACCGATGCGGTGCTGTGCTCCATGGCGATCCAGGACCGGATCGCCGAAGCTGACGCGGACATCGACCCGGCCGATCGTTTCACCATCCGCGCCGCAATCAACGTGGGCGAAGTCCGCATCGAAGGCGGCGATGTCTTCGGCGAAGCAGTCAACATTGCCGCGCGCATCGAGGGCAAGGCCGGAGCAGGGGAAGTATATTTTTCCGAGTCCGTCTTCCTGTCCATGACGAAGAGCGAGGTGCCGAGCGAAGAAGTCGGATACACCGAGCTCAAGGGAATTCCCGAGAAGATCCGTCTCTTTCGCGTGCCGCGCGCCGATGAAGCCGGAGGCGCAATGCTGAAGCCTGCTCCCGGGAATACCCTCCCCTTTGCGGGCCGCGGGCTCGACCGCGTGCGAAGCAAGCTTGCGGCCGGCCTCCCTGCCGAGGCTGCCGTGGCGCAGGCGCACGGCGCCCTCATGACCGTCGTGGGCACGACAACGCGGGGTTTTGGATGGTGGAAAAACGAAATCCGGCGTTCGCGCGCGGTACAGTACGCAACCGCAGTGGTCCTCATCATTATCATCGTGTTTACGGTCTGGGCCGTGAAGCACCACAAGCCGAAACCCGCCACGCCGTGGCAGAAACTGCGGCGTTCGCTCGACTTGTAACCGCTGCTGATCCGTTTTTGCGCTTACCTGCCGTGAGACGCGCTGCCGCTTCACGGCTCAAGGGAGGACCTCGTGGAACAGAGAGCTGCACACGGTCTCAAGCATGTTTTCAGCCTGCACGTCATTGTCGCCTCCCTCGGTTACTTTGTCGACATCTACGACCTGGTTCTCTTCAGCATCGTCCGGGTGCCGAGCCTCAAGTCCCTCGGCCTTTCCGGCAAGGAGCTGATCGACTACGGCGTCTTTCTCTTGAATATGCAGATGGCCGGCATGCTGCTCGGCGGCATCCTCTGGGGCGTCCTGGGCGACCGGAAGGGGAGGCTCAAGATCATGTTCGGCTCGATCTTCATTTACTCCGTCGCCAACATCCTGAACGGGATGGCCACGTCCCTCCCGGCCTATGCGGCCCTGCGCTTCATTGCCGGCGTGGGCCTGGCCGGCGAGCTCGGTGCGGGGATCACTCTCGTGTCCGAGGTCCTGCACACGAGCATCCGGGGGTACGGCACCATGCTCGTGGCCTCCGTGGGCGTTTCAGGCGCCATCCTCGCGAACATCATCGCAAACGCTTCCGACTGGCGGCATGCCTTCATCATCGGCGGCATCCTCGGTCTTCTTTTGCTTATCGCCCGGATCAGCGTGGCCGAGTCGGGCATGTTCAAGGCCATGGACAAAAAAGCCGTGAGCCGCGGGAACCTGCTTGCCCTCTTTACCAACAAGAAACGCTTTTTCCGCTATCTCAACTCGATCCTGATCGGCGTGCCGATCTGGTTCGTCGTGGGCGTGCTGATCACCTTTTCGCCGGAATTCGCAGTAAAGCTCGGGACAACCGGACCGGTCTCCGCAGGCAACGCGGTCATGTTCTGCTACCTGGGGCTGGTCTTCGGCGATCTTTCGAGC
>JAJYKN010000227.1 GCA_021788515.1 Nitrospirota bacterium
CCGTTATATCCAGGCCCCCACCATTGGGAATCCTTGCCTGCGATGATATCAATCCATGAAAAGCCGAGCACTCCATACCCCTTTTTAAGGACACCGCTCTCCGAATTGTCCGAGGAGCTGAATTCCGGGTTCAGATAGAATGAGAAAGGACCAAGGTCATCAAACCGTGAGGTAAAACCGGTTCGATAATTGGAACCACGGCTGTAAAGATCGCCGTCGTTGTTGTAATTCAATGCCTGTTCTTTTTCACGTGCGGGACCTGGATAAACAAGAGTTATTACGTTCGCGTTAGTATTTATGTATTTCGCATAAACGGAATCAAAAGGCTTTAAGACTCCTGCCTCGAATTCCTCGGGTTTGACCCTCTGTTTAAGGTCCCAGACCAGGTTTTTGATGAATTCGCTTTTGTCCTGAGAATTCACTTCCGCTTCGCGCGTGAGCCGCACAACCTCTTTGCGGCTGAGCGGCTTTGTGGACAAGAGTCCATCGTTGATCACGCCCTCTGCTTCAAGCCGGGAAAGGACGTTGTAGATCTGGGTGTCTTCAATATCGACGTAGGTGGATGCTGGAGAAATTCTTGCGGTCAACAGGATGAACAGGAGAGTTGAAAATAAGAATCTAAAAATAGGTGACATCCAAGACCTCTTATACGACGGATAAGTCCAGAAAAGCTGTTTTTAACCACAGTGAACACGGTTTGAAACCAAAAAAACTCATATGAGATGAGAACCTCACCCAGAAGGCAACTCTTGGGTTTTTTAAGATTTGTCCTGATTTACGAAACGTAAGCGTTTGATCCGCATCACTTTATCCCGATCTTCGGCTCAGTGCCGGCAATAAGCCTTTTAATATTTTCCCGGTGCCGGTAATAGCTCATGCCGAAGATGAAAATGGACAGGGCTTCCTGAGGTTTTGAGTCCGGTCTTGCTGCAAGATACGTCAAGAGAGGATAACATGCGAAAGCCACGAGTGCGGAGAGCGAAGAATACCTCCATATGAATACCGCAGCCCCCCAGGCCAGCAAACAGACAAGCCCTATCCACGGAGACACGGCAAGGACCACTCCAAAGCTCGTAGCAACGCCTTTTCCGCCTCTGAACTTGAGGTAGACGGGGAAATTGTGCCCCAGGATTGCCGCGACGCCTGATAGCACGGTTGTAACGTCATTCCTGAACAAAAGATGGACAATGACTACCGGAAGGAAACCTTTAAGAGCGTCGGCCAGCAAAGTCAGGATTGCGGCCTTTTTTCCGGCAGCCCGCAGGACGTTTGTGGCGCCGATGTTCTTGCTTCCGATAGTCCGAACATCGATTCCGGAGAACAGTTTGGTAAAAAAGAGCCCAAAGGGAATGGCGCCGAGGAGGTAGGATGATAGGACAGCAAAAATAGTTATTAGTTCATGGCTCATAGGTCATAGTACTCTGTTTAGGGCAAGCAAATCGCGGAATTTTAGTTTTGAGAAAGCGCAGTTTAAAACTCAAAACCTAAAACTAAAAACTATTAACCGGTTTTTTGGTCCAACTGTTTCCAATATTTCACGAAGTACTGAACTGCCGAATACACGGAGAGGACCATGGCGACCCAGAGCGCGATAGCACCGAGGTCCCGCAACCGCGCGTCCATCAGGTAATAATCGAGCAACAGCGACAGGACCGCGATGATTTGTGCTCCTACCTTGTATTTCCCCACGGTCTCCGCCGGAATGATGATCCCCTCGCTCGATGCGATTGCGCGAAGGCCGGTAACGGCGAATTCCCTGCCGATGATCACAATGGCGATCCAGGCGTGCACGACCTCGGACCGGATCTCCACCAGGGTGACCAGTGCGGCCATGATCAATATCTTGTCCGCGATGGGGTCCAGCAGTTTGCCCATCTTGGTCACCTGCCCCCATTTTCTCGCGAGGTAGCCGTCGAGCCAGTCAGTGGCTGACGCAAGGGAAAACACGATACCCGCAGCCAGGGCCCGGCCGGGGCTTGGTTCCAGCATGAGGATGATGAATATGGGCACGGACAAGATGCGGCTGAGCGACAGCATATTCGGCACATTGAAGATCTTCACGGCTGTCTCCTCCAGCGACGGTGCATCCAGACCCACTGTTCGGGGTCTTTTCGTATGCAGTCCTCTATTTTTTTCGTCAACATGGCGGTGTTCGTCACGATGTCCTTTTCCGTATCTCCCGTGAGGACAAGGTCCAGGGGGCCTTCGATATAGATCGTGTGCCGGTTATCAGGACCGCGCTTGATATGGCCGAAAATGACCGGCGCGTTGAACTTGATCGCCATGGAGGCAGCCGCAGTGGGGGTCCAGGCAGGCGTTCCCATGAAGTCGACAAAGGCGCTCTCCACATCGGTGTCCTGGTCGATCAAAATCCCCAGAATGCGGTTTTCCCGGAACGCGCGGATCATTTCCTTGGCAGCGCCCGGTCTGTTGCGCAAAACGGTCGTAACGCCCATGGCTGCGCGCAGGCTGACGATCATGTCGTTGACCTGCTTCGGCTCGATGGGAGCGGCGATCACGCTGAGCTTGAACTTTAACCCGATCACATGGGCCATCAGTTCCCAGTTGCCGATATGGCCGGTAACGTAAATGACGCCCTTGCCCCGGCTGAGCGCCGTACGGATATTTTCCTCTCCCCGGATATCGACGATGCTTGCCAGACGACGGGGGGTCATGAGCATGGCTTCGAACAAGGCTTTGCCCAGATGGACAAAGCCTTGTCTTGCCGTTCGACGGACCCAGGGGCGGTCTTTTTCCTGAAACGCCATCGTCAAATGCGCGATGGCCCGCTTTCGTTCCCGGGGAAGCAGGTAAAAGGTGACGAAACCGAAAATTCCGCCGGCCCAGACCCCGATACGATAAGGCATAACGAGGGAAAATATCTTGATGAGCCGGGTGATCCCGACAAGGGTGACCAGGGTGATGCGCTTTTTCGCCTGAAGCAGCCGTTCATTCATGCGGAGGGCAGCTTTCCCTGGCTTTTCAGGAGGAAGTTGATGAGTTCACGAACAGCCCCCCTGCCGCCCTCGGTTTTCGTGATCATATCAACGTGCGGCCGAACGGACGGATCGGCATCGGAAACCGTCACTGCCATGCCCACTCGCTTAAAAACGTCAACGTCCACGATGTCGTCGCCCATGTAGGCGACATCGTCGTCTCGAAAGCCGTATTTGGCGATTACGGATTCGTAGACCTCTATTTTCCGATGCGCGCCCTGGTGGACTTCTTCGATGCCGAGTTCCCGGGCCCGGATGTTCACGACCTCGGATTTTCTGCCGGTTATGATGCCCAAAATGATGCCTGCCCGCTGGGCAAGCTTGATCCCGTGCCCGTCGCGGACGTGAAAAGCCTTCAGCTCGTTCCCCTGGTTGTCCAGGATAATCGTGCCGTCGGTCAATACTCCGTCGACGTCAAGGAGAAGGAGCTTGATCTTTTTTGCTTTAGATTGGAGGCTTTGATTTTTCATCTTTACTGTCACTATCGGCAATAATGAGACAATTGATGAAATGCTTTTACATGATGAATACGGCTTCCGCGGTAAGGGCTCCAAGTTAATAACAATAGGTTCAAGGTTGTCAATTCGAGCCTTCTGTTTCTTTATTTTGTTCAAGTTCTGTTTGAAGCGCCGATATAATATGTTTTTTGAATGAGGGAAGATTTTGCTTTATCGTATCCCAGAGAGCCTCAATATCGATGCCGAAATAATCATGGATTAAAACATCCCTGAAACCCGCCGCTTCTCTCCACTCAACAGCGTGATATCTTTTCTGTACTTCTTTCGGGATACTTTTTGTTGCCTCGCCAATAATTTCAAAATTTCTGATAACGGCATCAATGACCATAGCATTGCCGCTAAATTGCTCGTAGTCAAGGTTGCCGCTGTATTTTTCAATTTTATCAAGAGCAGCGATAATATCTTCGAGGAAAAGAATGTAGTCTCTTCCTTTCTCAGACATACATGACCTCGTTGAAAATTTTTTGCTTCAGTCGAGGTTTTACTGCGTCCTTGATTACTAAATCGACTTTCAGCATCATGATTTCTTCGAGATAATATTTCAATCTCATATAATTAAAAAAATCCTTATGCCCTTTCTCAAACTCAACGAGGATGTCGAGATCGCTGCCGGTTTGTTCTTCTCCCCTTACATAAGAACCGAAGAGCCCTATTTCCTTCACGTGAAAAGTATTTTTTATAAAAATGCTGTTTTCCCCTATCAATCGTTTGATTTGAATGA
>JAJYKN010000228.1 GCA_021788515.1 Nitrospirota bacterium
GGCTTTTATTCGCAGCAACGAGCGCCACCTACGGCATGCCGCTCGTGGTCGAGCTGGGGGTTGCCCTGGACCTCCTGATCGCTGCCTTTATCTTCGGAATGTTCTTTTTTCACATCAGCACAACGTTCGACAGTCTTGATGTGGACCAGATGGCAAGATTGAAGGAAGAGGATTAAGTTCAGTTCATAGCTCAACGTTTGCAGTTCGGAGTTTTTATGGCACTTCTCGTTGTTTTAATCGTTCCGCTTGTTGCGTCGCTGGCGCTGGCTTTCATCGGCGACCGGAAATTTGCGCCGGAGGTGAACATCCTCGGCTCAGCAGCGACCTTTGCCGCGAGCATCCGGCTTGCCCTACAGGTCTATGAGCAGGGACCTATTCTCGCTGGGGATAACTTCTTCTTCGTTGATGCCTTCAGCGTTTACCTCACCGTGCTCACCGCTTTCGTTTCCATGACCACCTCCATCTTCAGCAGGCGGTACATGCGGCGCGAGCGGGAGCACGGGACCATCGGCTCCAGGCGGATCCGCTTTTACCATGCGATGTTCCAGCTCTTTATTTTTGCCATGCTGCTCTGCCTTTTGACGAACAACGTCGGCATTCTCTGGATCGCCATGGAACTGGCGACATTGTCCACGGTCCTTCTCGTGTCCCTGTACCGGACACCGGCGGCGATCGAAGCGGCATGGAAGTATTTCATCCTCTGCGGCGTCGGCATCGCCCTGGCGCTCTTCGGCACCGTTCTTTTGTATTTTGCCGCGGAGAAGGTGCTGGGAGCCGGCGGGGCCGCGCTCCACTGGACAAACCTCGCCCAGGTGAGCAATCAGCTTGAACCCACGATTCTGTCGTTGGCGTTTGTCTTTCTCATGGTCGGGTACGGCACGAAGGTCGGACTCGTGCCGATCCACAACTGGCTGCCTGACGCCCACAGCGAGGGCCCGACGCCGATCTCGGCGGTCCTTTCCGGGCTCCTGCTCAATATTGCGCTGTATGCGCTGGTCCGGTGCAAGGTCCTGGTGGACGGTTCGACCGGAACGAACCATTCGGGCCACATCATGATGGGCTTCGGCATTATTTCGATCATCGTCGCATCCTTTTCCCTCCTGCGGCAGAAGGACATCAAACGGCTTTTTGCCTATTCCTCCATCGAGCATATGGGCATCGCCACTTTTGCCTTCGGCCTGGGCGGACCGGTGGCGACTTTCGGCGCCTTGCTGCACATGCTGGTTCATAGTCTCACGAAATCGTCCATCTTCTTTACCGTGGGCCATGCTTCGCAGATGCACAGGACGCAGGAGATGGCGAAGATCAAAGGGCTGATCCGCGGCAATCCGCTCGTCGGATGGGGCTTGGCGCTCGGCGTCATGGCGATCGTGGGGATGCCGCCTTTCGGCGTGTTTACCAGCGAGTTCCTGATCCTGACCGCCACGATCAAGGACGCGCCGTTGTTCGCGCCGTTCCTGCTGCTCGGACTCGGCGTGTCCTTTGCAGCGCTCTTTAGAAGGGTGCAGCCCATGGTTTCGGGAGAGCGGCCGCCTTACCAGCACCTCTTGAAGGTCGCGCACCTCCCGGTGATACTGCACATGCTGGTCGTCCTCGTCCTGGGTCTGTACATTCCGAAATTTCTTGCCGAATGGTTCCAGACGGCAGTGGGGCTATTGAAATGAGCAAACTGAAAGATGCCATCATGTCGGTATTCGGGCCGGACGCGAAAGACGATGCAGGGCAATGCCCCTCTTCCGTTCCAACGCTCATCGTGCCGAGGGAGCGCTTTGCCGAGGCTGCCAAGATTTTGAAAAAAGGGTACGCCCTGCTGGCAGCGGAGTGGGCCACGGACGAAACGCCGTACGGCAGGGGCTTCGGAGTGTTTGCCTGTTATCGAAAAGAGTCTGAATATCTCATTATCAAGACCCTGGCCCCGCAGACCGATCCGACCTTCCCGAGCCTCACGAAGAAATTCGTTCCTGCGTACCGGTTCGAACGCCAGATGAAAAGTCTCCTGGGCGTGATCGCCATCGGTCATCCTGACACGCGGCCCTGGATTAAGCATGAAGACTGGCCCGAGGACGCCTGGCCCCTCAGGAAGTCCTTTGACGGCTCAAAACCCCTGCCGCGCGTTTATGGTGAATACGAATGGATACGCGCCGAGGGGGAAGGGGTCTACGAAATTCCCGTGGGGCCGGTGCATGCCGGCATCATCGAACCGGGCCACTTCCGGTTCCAGGCCGTGGGAGAAGACATTCTCAACCTGGAAGCAAAGCTGGGATACGTCCACAAAGGGATCGAAAAAAGATTCGAGGCCCTGTCCTGGAGCGGCGCTTCGAGGCTTGCGGGACGGGTGTCCGGCGATACAACGGTTGCGCACTGCCTTGCCTATTGCCATGCCGTGGAGGCGCTGACCGCGTGCCGTCCTCCGGACCGGGCGCAGTGGCTTCGGGCGCTCTTTCTCGAACGGGAGCGAATCGCAAACCATCTCGGCGATCTCGGCGCCATCTGCAACGACGTGGCTTTCGCGATCCTGTTTTATCATTTCATGAGGCTGAAAGAGGCCGTCGTACGAACCAACCTTGCGCTGTTCGGCCACCGGTTCCTGATGGACACCATCAAGCCCGGCGGAACAGTGGTTGACATCGATGCAACGGGAGTAGCGGCGATCCTCAGGGAAGCGGACTGGCTGGCAGAGGAACTGGAGCGTCTCGTGGTCATCTATGATGAGAACCCTTCAGTTGAAGACCGGGTCCGGGACACGGGAATCCTGAGCTCGGAGAAAGCGCGGGAACTCGGCATGGTCGGGTTCGTGGCGCGCGCCAGCGGCTTGAACCTGGACTGCCGCATACATCAGCCTTTCCCGCCGTACGACCGCATCAACGTGACCATTCCGGTGCTGGTTTCCGGCGATGTCCACGCCCGTGCCTGGGTCAGGATCGAGGAGATCAGGGATTCCCTGCGCATTATTCGCGAGATAGTGAAATCGCTTCCCGCCGGCGATATTTCCGTCCCCTTTGGCGCGCCTCTGCCGGATACGTCGGGCTTCGGGGCTGTCGAAGGATGGCGCGGGGAAATTCTCTATTGGCTGCAGGCCGGGCCGAAAGGGGAGATCAACCGCTGCATGGTCAGGGACCCGTCGAGCCTCAACTGGCTGGGGCTCGAACAGTGCATCCACGGGAACATTGTTCCCGACTTTCCCGTGTGCAACAAGAGCTTTAATCAGTCTTATTCGGGGAATGATTTGTGAAACGTCGGATGAAACCATAGGCGCTTCGCGCGCACAGATTAATCTTACCGTTGCATATTTTCAGAGGCAGACATGCTTCCAGCCCTTTTAGAATGCGATGGATATCTTGAAGTCAGTATCGAACAGGAGTGCACAAAAAGTGAACGCCAGCTGTAAGTCCCATGGATCGAATAGAGCTCGGAGTGGTATCGCTCTAAAAGCGCTTCCAGCATGTCTGCCTCTTCTCAGAAGCGTTTATTATGCAACGATAGGGTTAACACAGTTTAAGAATAAGCGTATTTATCCGCGTTAATCCGCGGCTACCGTAGTCTTTCGCTTGGAGCCTTATGATCAGGATCATTAAACAGATTTTCCATACCGGCATCGTCACCGAATCGCTTCCTCCGATTGTCGACCCGGAGATCGAGAAGATCGGCGTGCAGTTGGAGAAGGTCATCCAGGAACGCTTCCGGGGAAGCCTCGCCATTCGACAGGTGGACGCGGGTTCATGCAACGCCTGCGAACTCGAGATCCATGCAGTCAACAATCCCATTTACAACTGTGAACGGTTCGGTGTCCATTTTACCGCGTCGCCCCGTTTCGCCGACATGCTGCTGGTCACCGGGCCGGTCTCTCAAAACATGGAAATCGCTCTCCGTCGGACCTACACGGCTACGCCCGGGCCGAAACTGGTCGTTGCCGTCGGGGACTGCGGGTGCACCGGCGGCATCTTCGGCAAGAGCTATGCGTCACTTGGCGGCGTCGATCAGGTCCTCCCTGTGGACGCATATATCCCGGGATGTCCTCCCACGCCCACGGCCCTTCTTCAGGGGATTCTTCGAGCCATCGGGAAATAGGTGCTTCCGCCTTCATTTTTTTTACGGGCATCCGCTCCGTTGCAGGGGAAGCTGAAGCAGGCGTCCCGAAGGAAAAAAGACAACCGAAAAATATGGAATCTGGTATACTTTTCTGCAGTGTGGTTAGATTCTTGAAGACAAAAGGGGGGGTATCGAT
>JAJYKN010000229.1 GCA_021788515.1 Nitrospirota bacterium
TGTTCCGCTCGAGCTGAAACTCCACCGTCACTATCGAGTACTCCTCCATGCTGCGGGACGTGATGGACTTGACGCCGTTGATCGTGTTCACGGCCTCTTCGATCGTGTTCGTGACGTCCGCTTCCATGATCTCGGGCGACGCGCCTACCAGCTTGGTCGTGATGTTCACGACCGGGAAGTCGACCTTGGGAAAGAGGTCGAGGGCGAGCCGCGGAAAGGCCACGATGCCGAACACGATAAGGGCGATCCCGACCATGGTGATGAAAACGGGCCGTTTGATGGCTATTTCAGGAAGGCGCATGATGATTCAACCTCAAAGAGAGTTACAGAAATGTATGCGCGAAATAACGGCATGAGACGCGTTAAAATAATTGCCTCATGATTCTTTCCCCAGCATCCCGATACTTTTTCTGAGACGCAGGATAGCCAACTCACGGTCATAAGCGGCATTCATCAGCTCCCGCTCCGCCATAGTCAACGCCTGCTCGGCATCGATGAGTGACAGGCTCGCCAGCAGCCCCTCGGAAAAAAGGCCGTCCACTGCTTCATAGTTGCCCTTTGCATAGTCCATCTCAAGCTTTGCCGTTTCCAGCACCGACGTAACGGTTTGCAAATTCACATAGGCCTCCTCTACGTCGGATTCTATGGATTTGCGCAAAAAGTCGCTCGACAGTTCCGCCTGCCTGACCCTGGACCGCGCTTCGGACACCTCCGCCCTCATCAATCCGCCCTCAAAAATCGGCACCGTGAGCCGCAGGCCGGCGTAGTAAGTCGTGGCATCTGTAAAGATGGCAGGTTGAGATTCCTGGTACTGGGCGCCTGCCAAAGCGGAGAGCTGCGGATAGTGTCCGCCCTGCACGATCGCAACGTTTTCGTCCGCGATGTTTTTGTTGATCCGGGAAGTCGCGTAATCGGCACGATTGCTGAGAGCAATCTTCTGAAGGTTCTCAAGGCTCTCCGCCGATGGTTCGAGCTGCGGAGGCTCGGCCAGTTGGATGTCTTTAGGAAGTTTGGTCAACAGACTCAGTTTCTCATGGGCGATCTTGAGACCATCCTGAGCCCGCACCAGAGCGATCCGCGCCTGGCTGACCAGCGAATTGGCGCGAAGCAGCGCCGATTGGTTCGCCTTGGATTTACGGGTCGCTGCTTCACGTTCCGTAGTCTCTTTATGATGTTCCATCCGTTTCAACGACCGCTTGCTGATGTCCACGGATTTCTGGGCCTTGAGCACGCCGTAATACGCTTCCGCGACGCTCAACATCATATCCTGCCTGGTAAGAGACAGGCCGCTGGAGCTGGCCTCCCGCATTTTCTGAGCCGTGCGGAGAGCCGCAAGGGTTCTGCCGCCGGTGTAGAGCGGCTGCGTCAGCACCAGTGAGGCCTGATACTGCTCTTTTGGCTGGAACAAGAACGCGCCTCCGCCGGGCGGAAGCGTCTCGTTGAAGCGGGTATATGCCCCCTGGGCCACCAGCTTCGGATAGAGATAGGTCCATGCCTGGTCCACCCGGGACTCGGATTGGATCACGTCCTCCTCGGCGATCTTGACGTTTTCATTGCCCGCGAGAGCTGCCCGGTAGGCATCGTCGATCGTGTAAATTTTGTCACCGGCCTCGGCTGAAGCGACCAAAACCGTACAGACCAGGGCCAGGATGGTTGCCCGCAAAATAATCATTCTGAATAATCCTTTTTGATTTTTGATACTTGCGTCAGGCCCTCTTTGCCAGACCGTTGAAAAAGAGCTCGGTAACAAAGGCCCCGAATTTTTTCGGGGACAGGTTCACGCCTTTTCCGTGTATGTGCTCGGCCATCGGCTGCAAGATAAAATTATGAATGATGACGCCGATCAATGAGGCAACTGCAAGCGATGGATCGAATTTCTTCAGTTCGCCGTTCTTCATCCCCTGCTTGAAAATCCTGACGAGCCGGGAATAATTGTCCGCAAAATAACTCTCGCAGATCCAGGTGATATTGCCGCCGCTTCCGGCGAATTCCATCGCCATGATCCGGCGCAGGTCCTCATTGCCTTTTTGGAAGCGGATGAAGCTCTCTACATACTTTTCAACCTTTTGACGCACCGTCGACTCCGAGGTGAATACCGGGTCGCTCCAGATGTCCGTCATCGCTGAAAACGAGTTGCTCAGGACAGCGCGATAAAGGTCTTACTTGTCCTTAAAATGGTAATAGATCATTGCGTTATTGACCTTGGCCGTTTCGGCGACTTCGCGGACCGATGCGCCATCGAGGCCGTGCTGTGCAAACACCCTGCGTGCAGCGGCAAGGATCGCCGCACGGGTATCCCCGTCCGTCTTGGGGCGGCGGCCGGCCGGCTGTTTATGTGATTGCTGTTTCATGTCTATTTAACTAATCGGTTAATTAATTCGACGAAGAGAATACACCAGGTGACTGCGGCCTGTCAAGCTGTTTCATGCATAGGAAGGCGGCAATCCGGCACAGGGCATATGAGGAGCGGCAGAGGCTTTTTGATGCGCGTGACCATAAATCCAAAGGACAGCAAGACGGGAACTTTGGCAAGGACGAACACCGCCGAGAGCAAAATCCCGGAATAAATCGAGAAAAGTTTGCATTATCCGCCAGCATGGTTGTTTTAGCTATCGTCATCCAGCATCCGATGTTTCGGCCGCTCGATGTCGTCGAATTGACGGGTCTTCACGGCCCAGAGAAAGACGAACCATGCAGCGAGTGCAACTGTGAACATGAGTACGATGAGTGCGATGACGGTCCAGAGCATATTAGTTTTGCCTACTCCTCCCTCCCCTGCACCTCCGTCCTCTCCCGCAGGGAGAGAACGCATAAGGAATCCCTGATGGGAGGGATTAAGGGAGAATGATATTTTTACTTTCTCAGTCTTAACGAATTGGCGACCACGGTTACAGAACTCACAGCCATTGCGCCTGCAGCAACGATCGGGTGCAGCGTTCCGGTCATAGCAAGCGGGATTGCCGCGACATTATAAAAGAACGCCCAGAACAGGTTCTGCCTGATTATCCAAAACGTTTTTTTTGAAAGTTCCACAGCCTCCGGGACTGAGGAAAGACCCGGTTTCATCAGGACCACATCGGCGGAATCAATGGCAATATCGGAACCGGTGGACATCGCCATTCCGACATCCGCTGCTGCGAGCGCCGGCGCGTCGTTTATCCCGTCTCCGACCATAGCTACGAGATTTTTCCCGCTGTCACGCAGTCGTTCGACTTCAATGGCCTTTTCTGCAGGCGAGAACCCCGGGAGCACGCGATCAATCCCCGTATCCTTGCCGATCACCTGCGCCGTGACCTCGTTGTCGCCGGTGATCATCACGACGTTGATTCCCGTTCTTTTGAGGCGCGCTACGGCATTTTTGGCATCATCTCTTGCTGAGTCCATCAAGGCGATCATGCCGAGAAACGCGCCCTCTCTGGCAACGAAGACGACGGTGCGGCCCTCCCGTTCGAGTTGAAAAGCGGCTTCGATGGAATCTGCCGGAAACCGCACTCCTTCCCGTTCAAGCAGGGCTCGTTTGCCCACCAGAATCGTTTTTTCCTGTACCAAGGCCTTGATTCCGTGGCCGGGCAAGGCGCGCGTTTCATCAGCTTGAAGTAATGGTATCCCCTGCTCTTTTGCATGTTGCACAATCGCCCGGCCCAGCAAATGCTCGGAGCTCTGCTCAGCGGAAGCGGCGAGTTGAACAGTCTCGCGTTTTGCGTTTTGAGATTTGCGTTGCTCATTCCGCATTCCGAATTCCGCATTCCGAATTTCCGTCACCTGCATCTTCCCGGTGGTCAGCGTTCCGGTCTTGTCCATCACGATGGTCCTGACCTTATGTAATCGTTCCAGGATATCGCCGCCTTTTACGAGGATCCCTTTTCGCGCCGCGCTGCCTGTTCCCGCAAGCACCGCAACAGGCGTGGCAAGCCCCAGGGCGCAGGGGCATGCGATCACGAGCACGGAAACTGCGTTCAACAGGGCCGCAGACAGGCCGGGGCTCGCGGGATCGGTGAACCAGTAGAAAAATGTTCCCGCGGCAGAAAATAAAATCGTCGGCACAAAGTAGGACGAGACCCGGTCGGCGACCCGCTGGATCGGCGCCGTTGCGGTCTGCGCCCGCTCAACGATCCGCGCAATCTGCGCAAGGGTCGTATCCTGCCCTGTTTTCGTGACCCGGACCAGGAGCGTACCAAGTCCGTTTATCGTCCCTCCGATCACGATCGTCCC
>JAJYKN010000230.1 GCA_021788515.1 Nitrospirota bacterium
TTTTCCACATCCTCGGCTTACTGGCGCCGAACGAGGGCAGCGTTACCGTGTTCGGCGTGAACCCGGCGGAACGCTATAACGCCATCCGGGAGCGGATCGGGGTGCTGCTCCAGAATGTCGATGACCAGATCCTGTCCCCGACGGTCTGGGACGACATTTCCTTTTCCCCGAGGAATTACGGATATGGAAAAGATGAGACCGCCAGGATGGTGGAGCAGGTATTGTCCGAGCTGGGAATACAGCATTTGCGCGAAAAAATCTGCCACTATCTCTCCGGCGGCGAAAAAAGAAAGGTGGCCCTTGCCGGCGCTCTGGTCATGCGTCCCGAGCTGCTGATCCTGGACGAACCCTTCGAGGGTCTTGATAACCGCTCGCGCACGGAGCTGGTGACGCTCCTCAATACTTACAACCGGGCAGGGATGACCATTATGATGTCCACCCACGACCTGAACCTGGTTGCGGCTTTCGCCGATCGCGTGTATGTGCTCGTCCGCGGGCATGGCGTGATTACGGCGGGCACCCCGTCGGACATCTTTATGCAGATCGATGCGCTGCGGGCCTCTAATATCGATCCGCCGCTTCTTACAGAGCTTTTTCTCAAATTGAGGGACCGCGGCGTGACCGTTGAGGTGCCCGTACGCATAGACGAAGCAGTGAATGATTTGGTCCGTCTTATCAACAACTGACAACCGGCCGGTCAAGGCCGGCAAGACAAACGGAGGACAGGTATGTCGCAGCGCGGTTTTGAACAGAGAAAAGGTATGCTGATACTTCTCATCTCGCTGTTAATGATCGCCGTTGTTTTCATCGGCGCCGCAATAGGGCACTTTGCCGCCCGCGGCGATCAACGAGGTTTTCTCCTGTCGCTCGGGCTGATGCCGCTTGTCCCGCTCCTGTCGTATCTGCTGTATAAAAAGACGATTTTCCCTTCCTATCGCCGTTTGGAAGACGCAAACCTCGAACTTCATCTCAAACAGGAGGAGTTGCTGGACACCAAGGACGACCTGTTCATCAAGTTTCTGGGCGTCTATGACGTCAATTATGCCGCCAATTCTCCGCGGCTGTTCGCTGACCGGCTGACGGATGTTGCCGACATCACGGCCCGGGTCATGGAAGCCGATGCCTGTCTCATCTTTCTCTACGATAAAAAAAAGGACGATCTGATTCTTGCGGCGACCAATGGAGTGCAGGTCAATGCTATTGGGAAAGTCCGCATCTCGCTCGGTGAAGGAGTCGAGGGATGGGTCGGCAGGAGACTCGATCCGCTCATGTTGAAGGACTTTCATGCTGACTCACGGTTCCGGGAAACTCCCGGCCTCGCGTTCGGCGATTATACGTCGGCGTACTGTCTGCCCTTGTACGTGTATTCAAACGGCGCCCTGGTCGGGCTCATGGAAGTTTTATATCGTAAGACGAAGAATTTTTCCGATGAAGAAATCAACTTTTTTACGACGCTTTCCGGCATCCTCTCGACGACCGTCCAAAATGAACAAATGCAGGCCGAACTGCGGAAGATGAATATAGAACTGGAGCAGTGGATAACGGAAAAAACCGAAGAACTCCGGGCGTCGGAAGAACGATACCGGATCCTCGTTGAGAATGCTTGCGAGTCAATTTTCCTGCTTGCGGAAAACGGGGACGTGGTTTTTGCCAACGAACAGGCCGCCCGCTTGTCCGGGTATGCCCGGTACGACCTCCTGCATAAAAATTTGTTCGAGCTTTTCGCCCACCCTGCGGAAACTCGAAAAATTCTCGGGGACGTTGCGCGGGGCCTTCAAAGCGACAGGCAGGACGAATTTCGAAAAGCTGACGGCACGATGGTGCCGGTTTCATTCAGCGTTGTGGGACTTTCCCTTATGGGAAAACAGTTCATTCAGTCGGTGGTGCGTGACATCTCCTCCCAGGTTCGACTTGAACGTCTTCTCGGAGAGAAGGACCAGGAAATTTTCGCTCTCAAAGCCCAGCTCAGCAGCAAGAAATAATTTTTTGTCTCCTCTATTCTCACGTCTTCATTTTTTAGCCTTTACAGACAACGATGCCTGTGGTATAAATTATGCATACGACAACGAGATTGGTTGTTGTTCTTTATTTTTTTTATGAATATCATACGAATACTCACAACTCTCGCACTGTTTCTCATCATTACAGCGGTCATCTACGGCGGATACCTTCTCTTGCGCGGAACGGACATTGTCATGCCTTCGCTTTTTCCGCCTGCTGCCGGTCCACGGTTGCTGATGAGCATGGACGGTTTCCGGTTCACGCGGTCGACGAACGGAACGGTGGACTGGCGCATGCTGGCCGGGAAAGCCGATCTCTACGGAAACAAAGAAGCCAAGTTGAAAGACGTGGAGATCTTATTTGACAGTCCTAACGGCGCCAGGGCGGCGAAACTCCTTGGGGAGACCGGGAGCATGGATACTGCGAGCGGGAACGCATCCATCCACGGGGGGTCGAAGGATGTCAGGATCATTACCAGTGACGGCTATCTGCTGACAACGAAATCCCTGTTCTGGAGGTCCGGCGAGCGTCTGGTCTGGACACCGGAGCCGTTTAAACTGCTGGGCAGTGAGATTTACCTTGAGGGAGTAGGATTTTCGGCGAATGTGGATATGCGGTCTTTGGTGGTGAAAAATGATGTCAAAGCAGTGTTGCAGGAATAGCCTGCTCATCATTGCGGCGGTTTTTCTTGTGGCTGCGAAGGGCGCAACGACGGGGTCCCTGAACAGCGCCCGGGAGCCGGTGGTGATCACGTCAGACCGCATGGAAGCGGCTAAGTTGGGCGATAAGGTTACCTTTATCGGCAACGTTACGCTCAAAAAGGAGAGCATGACGCTTTCCTCCGACACCATGATCGTTTTTTACGATACCGGCTCCAAGGATATCAGACAAATCGACGCTCACGGCAATGTCATTGTTCGCAAGGAAGGCCGGGTCGCGCTTTCGAACGATGCCTCCTACTACAGCGGCGATGAAAAGATCGTTCTTACGGGAGACGCGCGTATCATCGAAAACGAAAACCAGCTCGGCGGAAAAAAAATCACCCTGTTCATGCGTGACGACCGCAGTCTGGTCGAAGGCGGCAAGGTCTTGCTCTATCAGGACAAACGGGAACAGACGTCGAGGGGAACGAACTCGAAATAATCTCACGGGAATCTATGCAGGCGCTTGAAGCAAAAAAATTGGAAAAGAGCTACCGCGGCAGAAAAATCGTCCGCGGGATCAGCTTGCAGGTGAATTATGGCGAGGTTGTCGGCCTTCTCGGCCCGAACGGGGCCGGGAAAACCACGACCTTTTACATGGTTGTCGGACTGGTGCGGCCGGACCAGGGCAGGGTGCTTCTCGACGGCAGTGATATTACGTCGATGCCGATGTACAAGCGGGCAAGGAACGGCATCGGCTACCTGCCTCAGGAGCCTTCGGTCTTCCGCAAACTTACCGTTGCGGAAAACCTCATGGCCATTCTCGAGACCATGGATCTTTCAACCCTTGAGCGGAAGGAGCGTCGCGACCAGTTGCTGGAAGAACTGGGCATCGTCCGCCTTGCCGACAGTGTGTCGTACACGCTGTCGGGAGGAGAGCGCCGCCGCGTCGAGATAGCGCGCGCACTGACGCTTTCACCCAAATTTATTCTGCTCGATGAACCGTTCGCGGGAATCGATCCGCTTGCAGTGCAGGATATCCAGGAGATCATCTCTCTCCTGAAGAAAAAAGGGATCGGGATCCTCATTACCGACCACAATGTCAGGGAAACGCTCGCAATAACCGACCGGGCGTATATCATCAGCGAGGGGAAAATTATCGAAGCCGGATCGGCGGCGGAAATTACCGCAAGTCCGCGCGTGAGACAGTTTTATCTAGGAGTCTGTCGGACTTAACGATCTGATCAGACGACTATTTGTGAATATTTCTGTGATCATCAGCATTTTGATCGGTATTCACATATCAAAATAACGGATGATCTGTTCTTTCTTATCGCTATCAACTCAAGGCATGCAGCCTTTTCAGGTTCCAGGCGATGCAGACCAAGTCCCATTCGCCTTGTGCGGACTCAAAGCCTCGTAGCAGGAACTGCCGGAACCCCATGACTGCCTTGATGATGCCGAAGACCGGTTCTACCGTGCTTTTACGTTTCGCGTAAAGTTTTTTCCCGGCCAGTGTCCGAAGCCGGTGCTTCATCCTCGTAACCGCATCAGCATTG